>BNUJ01000040.1 GCA_025997275.1 Deferribacterales bacterium | reverse complement strand
AAGAAGTATCCGATATTGCCGCGCAGTATATCAGCACGACATTGAAAGATAAAATCGCAAAGGTTCTGGACGGGGGTGTGAAAATCTATACCTACGAAGAATATGCAAAGGTCAATCCAAATTACGAACCGAAATTCATTGATAACAAATCCCTGCATATTATTTATCCAAAGGTCGCGAACGATGTTTATCTGCGGTCGGATATTTTTCTTGAAATCGGAATACTCTCGGCACTAACACCGAACGAGCCGAAAGAGATTATGCCGTATGTAGCGAAAGCATATCCGCACCTTGGTATCGTGCCGGCAATAGTGCCTACGATAAAAGCCAAGCGCACATTTTGGGACAAGGCGACAATTCTGCACCGCGAACATTACCGCCCCGCGACAAAGCGCGATAAGGAAACGGACGCGGAAATTCCCAGTCATACGCCGGAGCGGTATTCGCGGCATTACTATGATTTGTATCAAATGGGGCATTCGGCGATAAAAGCCGATGCGTTGGCGGATTTTGAATTATTGCAAGAAGTCATAGAACATAAAAATCAGTTTTATCCCTGCGGTTGGGGACATACATTTGACGAATGCGCCGCTGGGGAACTGCGTCTGTCGCCAAATAAAAATAATCGGGATTTGCTTGCGCGGGATTACAAGGCAATGCAAAGTATGATTTTCGGCGACACGCCGGAATGGTCGGATATACTGGCATTCTTGGGCGAACTTGAAACCGAGATAAATAAGAAAAGCGGGAAAAATGGCAAAAAATGATTATAAAAAGTTGGAATTGACTTGGGCGGGCAAGGACGCACAGACACAGCCGGAGCCGCTAGCGTATCCTTCCCCAAGCACAAACTCATTATACACGACTACTACTAACACGGCTAACCCTAAAGGGGCTTGTGGAACGTTCAGGGAGAATTATTTAGAGCATACCCAGCTAACGCCGTCTATGAACGGCACTTGTTCTGTGTAGCCACGACTACGCATAATGTTTAAGACAGTGTCTTTATAGCTAGCAAGCTCCATTGCAAAGTAGATAATAACACTATCGTCATCTTTTATATGCTCTAATGCTCTGTTAAAGGCAGCAACATCATCAGGAGGCATAGATGTGGCTTCACGCAAATTTATTATGGCAGGCATTTCATGAGGAGGCCCGCCAGCAATGCCTATCCAGATAGCTGGCACATTCCTATATGTCCTAGCAACCTCAGCATAGTTAGTGTCTGGGTAATACAATAATATTTTCTGAGGCTCAACCCTGCTGAGAAAACCAAAGAACGCAACCACCAATATTACACCAGCAAACAACTTTTTGGAGACAAGCTCATTTAGAAACAGGGTGAACAATAATGCAAGCGGTGCGGCAAGTGGCAATGCTTGCCAAGTAAAAAGACCAATAGATGTTGTGTGTATATGATGAGCCAACAGATAGACCGATGTAGCCAATGCTATGGACAAGCATAGCAAGGCAGTAGTCTTTTGCTGTTGCACTTTTGCAGACCTGCTTAATACGACGGCAACAACAATTACCAATAAGCACAAAATACCGCCCCACCCAAGCAAATAGTAGAATGTTGTCAGCAATGATTGTGGCAATGTCTTAAAATATATAGATATGCTCCCAATGGCATTTGCGCGGTCTGAAGCAGGGAATGGGTGAACAACAAAAACTGAATACATAGAAATCCCCACTATTAAAGCAATTGCACATTTAGCAATTTCAACAAAGCGTTTCTGCATAAACAGGTAGTATATAGGCACAATAGATATACCTGCAAGCCACACTGCGCAAAAACTATGCGCATCAATACCGAGGAACGCTGATAATGCTAATAGTATATAAATTTTCTTTGTCAGTTTCGGCTGGGTAAATATTTCCAATGCTAAATATATCAAAAGCACACAGAAAAAGGTTGCTGCCGTGTAAGAGCGGGCAAATATCGGCGTGTATAGCCCCGCAGCACTGAAACCATAAAACACCATTGGTAGCAGAGCTAACCTATCAGACAGAAAACGCCTAGATATGACATACATAAGAATGCATATCCCTATATAATATAGCGCATTTAGAGCCATCCCATACCAATAACTAAAAGTATTGGGGAATAGCATAAAGGCTAAATGAAGTTGTATAAAGCGAGTTGGAGAATGCAATGGAAATCTAGCTCTCAACTTATTCAGATGTGATAAACCTTCACTAGGTTGTGCAGTTATAGCTTCAAACATTTCCTGTGATGAATGCCAAACGTTACCTGCATCAACTTGCGGAGCAATGATAAAATTGCCATTGTTAGAGTTATTTGCATTCATAATGGTTTCAAACTCCTCACCTATAAACTCATTGCTATGCCACCTGTAATAGCTCATAATAAGTAGCTGAACAACAAGTATTAAGATAAATAAAGCCCAACTGCGTGCAAATATCCAACTATAAAGTCCTTTATAAAGACAACACCAAGTAATAAGCACCGCAAAAAGCGACAGGAGTATAAAAGGTGTAATGAAAGTATCAGGCAACACAGGGTATTTGCTCAAATATGCCTGTTCTAAATTCATAGAGAAACCACCGCCAATATTCCATACGTTTATTGTAATTTGGCTAAGAACACCAGTCTTTATAATTCTTGACGAATTAAAACCATCTCTTAGCCTACTAAACCCTCTACTTATTGCTTTTCCAGAGCTATCAACAGCCGAAACCCACGTGCTTTTATACCAATTACTTGCGTTAACGACAGAGGCAACTAGCACCACTCGTTTATAATCGTTTGACGCTCTGTCTCTTAAATCAACCTTTATAGTAGCGTTATCAGCATTGCTCCTGATAACGTTCCTGTCAACACCAACTATGCTGAAGTTGTCTAGGTTGCTGTATAGTTCTTTCTGTGATATTTCTAGGTGTTTTTGCCATTTCAGAGGCACTGCATCCGTTCTGCCTACAAAGACAAACGATAGCAGTGCATAGATGCAAACAACAGCCACTAATGATACTACGACAAAAAATAGATGTCTAAATCTATTGACAAACTCCTGTAAATTGCTATAAAACACTGCTTTTAACCCCTTTTTCTAATTTGTAAAATAAACCAAGGTTAAAATAACACGTTTTTTACTATAATAGCACGATTATTTTTAGAAGTCAAAGAAAACTGCAAGAACAGCCATACCTCAGCCATTCTACCCTAATTCGTCAACGAGATTGTTTCCGTCAAGGGGGGGGGGGGGGGGGAAAAATTTTTCTCAAAATAACCTTGGTTAAATTGAGAAAGCAGAAAAAGGAGTTAAGAGCAGTGTTATATAGCAATTTAAAAGAATTTGTCAATAGGTTTAGACATCTACTCTTTGTTCTCATGTCATTAGTGGCTGTTGTTTGCATTTATATGATTTTATCGTTTATCTATGTGGGTAGGGTAGATGCAGTGCCCTTGAAATGGCAAAAACATTTAGAGATATCACAGAAAGAACTATATAAGAACTTAGACAACTTCAGCATAGTTGGTGTTGACAGGAACGTTATTAGGAGTAATGCTGACAACGCAACTATAAGGGTTGATGTAGGGGATAGAGTTTCAGAAGACTACGTTAGGTTGTCATTAGTCGTTGCTAGACTAAACACTACTAACCACTACCCAAAGGGTTGGTTATTGCAATACTCTGATAGAACAGGCAAGCAAGCGGAACGTTCTTTTAACTTTCTCCAAGATGGCTTTAATTCATCAAAGCTAATCAAGGGTGGTATCTCCACGCAGTTCAACATATTTTCACATAATGTTATGCGTGGATTCTCTATGGAGCTTGAAAGGGCATATTTGAGTAAGTATCCTGTGTTGCCAAATAGCTTTATTGCCCCGTTTATTACACTGGTACTTTTTGTAGTGCTTGTAGTTTGGTGTTGCATCTACAAAGGGTTGCACAACTGGTTTCTCGCTAGAAACTGGGCTTTATTAGTTTTGATAATTGCGGCACAGCTCCTTGTGATGGTGTATTACAAGAAGCAAGCTAAAGATTTTATAGGAGAAGAAGACCAGAGCCTATATTCTGCTAACTGGGCTAATTCAGAGCGCACAGGGACGCTTAGTATCACTCCCAGTGACTCGTGGACTCTTGGGAGTATGAAGCAAGATTACGATGAACCTACCACTCCCACTTGGCTTTCTCCATATGATATGGAGAGGATTATGACTGCTCAGCCCGACGAGGGACTGTCACATTTTAATAAATTAAGGCAGAGGGATAGGCATCATTCTCCAACATATCATATGCAACTTCATTTGGTATCCATGCTGTTTATGGATAGGTTTAGCCTGTGGTTTGGCACAATGTTAAACATACCCTATTACATAGCCACCTGCCTTGTTTTATATGTCATTTCAAAGCGTTTCTTGTCTGGCAGAACGGCTCTGTTGCCACTAATATTTTATGGCTTTAGTAGTGCAGCTGTACACACTGTTATATCTGGTCGTTCATTTACAATGGCCACATTCTTTTTTACGTTACTGCTGTATATGGCATTAGATATGCTTGACAAGTCCAAACTTTCAGGAAAGTTTTATATTTTGTTAGCCATAGTCTTTTTCTTGGGTTTTGATGCATACTACTATTTTGCTCCATGGCTGACAGGCATAGCCGTTATACCACTCATAAGTTTAGCTCGGCAGAAACGCTTTAAGGATATTACTAAATGTGCTATAGCTTTGATATTTAGCTTTATTGCACATCAATATGTATTCTATGGGGTTGCTGGCACCAATTGGCGCGCTAGTAGGGATATTGGCGAGACTGCTAGAGTGCTAATAAAAATGATAGCAGACATTAATTCGGGCTTGTTTGGAGGAACACTATATTGGTGGATATTGACTATTGCGGCGCTAGCTAGCATATCTATTTACCATAATGGTTTTTGCCGAAGCAATAATAAAAAAGATGTCGCGCTAAAGTGTATTACAATTACATTAGGCTTATCCGTTGTTTTGCTTGTAGATGCTAAATATATGCCAGAAATATTTCTCGCTTTAAGACATTACTATCCATGTATGCCCGCGGTGGTTTTATTATTAGTTCTTGTTTCAAAAGAATTAGTTTCTTTTGCTATTAGTAGAATAAAAATACGACAGGCAATATTGACTACTATTGTCTTGATATTGACATTGATTTGCTGGAAAAGTAGCAATATCTATATGGATGGGGAGAGTGAACTTATTCATACGTTTGATTATGCGGCATTTGCCGAACCATATAGAAATGTGCCTGTCATTGCAGTTTATTGTGTAAATCGCCCAATTTTATTTAGGCATTTGCGAGAAGCAATCGCTATTCCCCCTGGTGATGAGCAGGCGTTGATTAAAGCACTGAACGATATTCGCGATGATAAGCAGGTAATCTTTTATATTCCAGCTTATGAATGGCTCTTGTCTTCAGGGATTGCAACCATTAGTGATATTCAGACTATGTCTGATGTTATACAACGTCACGGCTATACAAAACGAGTGCCGTTTATAGGTGGCGATAGTTGGATATTCTATAAAGAATAGAAATCTATTTTGAGATTAAACCCTGAATTTCCCAACTGCAACTTTTATTATAAGTTTTTTAACCAGTTGAGGATTGTTATCTAAGCAACAACACGGCTTATGTGCCTCATCTGGGGATACCACGATAATCTCGTCTGTTTTTAGCAGAACATAGCCGCTGTTTGCAGGTTCATTATAAAAAGTAATGTCTTTTGCAGGGTCATAGGGCTTATTTACCGTTAGCTCCTCGCGTCTGGCAAACCCAAACAGCTCCTGCCCGCTGACCATAAATTGTATATCAAAGAACTTATCGTGCGTTTCAAACAGCTTTTCGCTTGCAGGTGCTGTCTGGTGCTCTTGCAGGGTAGCTTCAACACCAGTGGCTATGGTAATCTTGCCTAGTGGCAGGCTTGCAACGTCAGTATCTTTAATAAACGCATAGCCAAGCTCCAGAAGCTTTTTAGCATCTTTGTATTTATCTAGCTCTTTAATGGGCAGATGTATCATAAATATCCTCCAATTAGCTTGCTTAGTTTATCCTTTACTTTCTCGTTGTTTGTTGTCAGCTCAATGGTTTTCGTGCGCGACTTCTCCCCGCTCACTATGTGAACAGCGGATTTTGGTAGCTCCAAAAAACCTGCCACAAACTCCACAACAGCCTTATTTGCCGCACCCTCAACTGGCGGGGCGGATATGCGCAACTTCATCAGCCCGCCATGCTTGCCCGCAAGTTCAGTATTCTTCGCACCCGGCTGAATGTAGAGGGAAAACTTTATTTTATCTAAACTCAATGTGCAGTTCCTTGTTCAATCCCGCTGCTAAACGAATTTCTATTCAGCAGAGAATAGTTTGGTTTTATTGTCTGACATAATACTATAGGAACAAGTTCACCTATACTTTTGTTCATTTTTAGGCACATACCATTCGTCTATATTATACGTCACACCAGCAGGCGACAGCTCCACCCCCTTAAATCGCTTTGCCACCGCCAGCACCTCACGCGGAGCATATAGAAACGTGTAGGGCTGTTCGTCTGCCAATATCGTTTGTAGCTCGTCATAGTAGCCTTTGCGCTGCTTTTCGTTAAATGTCTTTAAGCCCAATTCCAACAAACTATCCACACGTGCATTATTAAAACATATATAGTTTAATGTAGCCACGCTGTTATCGCAAGGAGCAGAATGCCATATAGCGGATTGGTTCGGGTCTATCCCCATAGTCCAGCCTAGCATGATTACATCAAAATTGCCCTTGTTAACATACTCGTTTATGAATATCCCCCACTCAAGTACCCTAATAGAGACATCTATTCCTAACGCTGACCAGCTTTGCTGTAATATCTCTAATATACGTGCCCTAGTAGGATTTTGATTGGTAGTCAGCGTTAACTTCAACGGCTGTCCGCTTTTCTCCAACAGTCCACTTGCGCTCTTCACCCAGCCCGCTTCATTTAACAACTTCAAGGCTTTTTCAGGGGCGTAATCAGTTTTCGTCAGCTTGCTATTATACCATAAAGTGCCCGGCAAGTATGGCGATTCCACAGACTGTGCAAGACCTAGCATTACATTATCAATAATCTGCTCCTTAGGGGTTGCCAGTGCCAACGCCTTACGAACACGTTTATCGCCAAGTATATCAGAGCGCAGGTTATAGCCGATATAGCTATACGCCAACGCAGGATAGTCATATTTATTATAAAGCTCACTAAATCGCGATGTATCAGTCTGTTTCATATATTGTGCAGGCGTCAGTGGCATTACATCTACCGAACCGTTCAATAGCTCCATAAAACCCGCACTCTGGTCTTGAAAGAACCGAAACTGGATAGTTGATATATAAGGTTGCCCCTTATAATATGCAGGATTAGCGTGCAATGTAATAGACTTGTTAGCCTCCCAGCCAGCAAAGATAAACGGTCCCGTGCCTATCGGATTCCTCTGCAGGGCAGAGCGCACAGGTGGTGTATCAGCTAGCAGGTGCTTCGGCAGTATTGACGTGCCCCAACTAAGCAGTGCAGGGGCATAAGGTTCATTATATTCTACTACAACTGTCCAGTTATCGGGTGCATAGATATTTTTAATATGCTTAAAGTCGTCTCCATAAGCAGTCGGCGTATTAGGATTTACTATGAACTCGTAGGTAAAGATAACATCCTCCGCATTAAACGGAACACCATCGTGCCACAGCACATCGTTTCTTAGATGAAATGTAATTTTTAGATTATCAGAGCTGACTTCCCAGCGTTTTGCCAAATCTCCTTTAAGGTTTAACTTCTTATCAACTGCTATCAACCCGTTATACACCAAGCCTGTCACTTCATGCGAGGGATGGTCGGTAGCCAGCGGAGGCAACATATTCAGCGGTTCACCAAACATCGCATATACCAGCATATCACCATTGGGGTGGCTCACAGAACGTTCCCTCAAAGGTAGATGTTCGTCAGCTATGCTAGACTTACCCTTGTTGTCGCAAGAAACGGCAACGAGGAACAGAAACAGAGTAGATAGGCAAAGTAGCGACTTTCTTGGCATAATTTACATAGGCAACTATTGTTGCTGTTGCTGCTGGGTAGCTTCGTAATCTTTCAATATGCTGTCCTTAGCCCTGTCATCTGACATTAAAGCAAGCGTTAGAGATAGCAGTAAAAAACATGCCGCTATCACGGTTGTGACTTTATTCATAATGTTAGCTGGGGCACCCGGACCAAACATATTGTCGCCCGCCCCGCCGCCGAACGATGCGCCAAGCCCGCCTTCCTTGCCTGACTGCAAGAGAACTGCAACTATCAAGAGCACGCAAACAAACACATGAAAGGCTAATACAATACTATACAAAGGACTCTCCTAGTAGTTTATAATTTTTAGAAACTGGTCAGCCTTTAAGCTGGCACCACCTACGAGTGCACCATCTATGTCAGGTTCTTTCATAAGCATAGATATATTATCAGGCTTTACACTGCCGCCGTAAAGTATGCGCAGGTTGTCAGCTACCGCTACTCCATAAGTGCTACCTATAAATGTGCGGATAGTTTTATGCATTGCTTCGGCATCCGCAGGCGTAGCCGTCTTGCCCGTACCTATAGCCCATACAGGTTCATAAGCTATAACAACCTTGCTCAAATCTTTCACACCTTTAAGGTTCTTATCCAGCTGTGCCACCACTACCGCATCAGCTTTGCCTGACTCGCGCTCATTTAATAGCTCGCCGACACACAACAATGCGGTAAGCCCGCCTGATAACACCTTTATAGCTTTCTTATTTATAAGCTCATCGCTTTCGCTGAAGATGTTGCGCCGTTCAGAATGCCCAAGTATAACAGCACCCGCACCGCAACCCTTTACCATCTGCAAACTTACCTCGCCTGTAAATGCTCCCTCGTCTTCAGCACAAATATTCTGTGCGGCAACTGATACAGGCTTGCCCGCAACCTTAACGGCATTAAATACCGCATAAAGCGAAGTAAAACTAGGGGATACTAAAACGTCAACTTTAGCATAGTCCACATTAGCCGCCATAACGGATTTCACAAGAGATACGCCCTCATCAGGGGTAAGGAACATCTTCCAGTTGGCAGCTATAAGCGGTCTACGCATGGATTAGTCTTCTGTTGATGACGACGTCCCGCCAGAACGCCCCATTTCGGTGCTACCATTGAACATAACACCCTCTTCCATACGGATATTAGGCGTTCTTAAAACACCCTTTACTTGCGCAGGTTTATACATCTCTACCTTGCTACTTGCAGATATAGTGCCCGAAAAGTCGCCTAGTATTTTAACGACCCCCGCCTCTACCTCAGCGTTGACCTTACCGTATTCGGCTATTATGAGCGTGTCATTGGTCTTAATCTTTCCCTCAAAGTTGCCGTCAATGCGGACTATGCCGTCAAAAACCAGCGTTCCATTGAAGGATGTATTCTGCCCCAGCAGGGCATCAACACCAGTATTTTCCTTCGTAACTTTCAACATCTATACTTCTCCCCTGACTTTATTTACTATCCTGTCTAAATCGTCCTGCGAGTCGTAGCGTATCTCTATCACGCCGCGCTCTCTGTTTTTACCGCGCGTCTTAAACGACACTTTAGAGTCAAAAAACTGCTCCATTTCACGCACAATTGCTAGGATATCAGCATCTAGGCTAGCACTGCCCTGTGTCTCGCTATTTTTAGCTACACTAGCACCCCTGCCGTTAGCCTCGTCCTGTATGCGCTTTGCCAAAAGCTCTGTCTGCCTAACGGACAAGTTCCTTGATAATACGTCATTTAACAGCTTATGGCAATAATTTTTAGGTATGGATAGAAAAACTCTTGCATGCCCCTCTGATATTAGCTTTTGTTCCAATGCATCTGATACGTCTGTCGGCAAATCTAGCAGTCTTAACGTGTTTGCTACAGCGGGGCGACTTTTGCCAGCAATCCTAGCTACGTCCTCCTGCCTGTAGTCGCAACTATCCATTAGCTCTCTATATGCCCGCGCAAGCTCTAATGGCTTTAAGTCGTCCCTTTGAGTGTTTTCTATTAAAGCTAATTCTAAATTATCTGTATCGGCAAGTGGCTCTGTGATGAGTGCGGGCAGTGTTTTTAAGCCCGCAAAGCCTGCAGCACGCCAGCGACGCTCTCCCGATATGAGCATATATTTTGATTCGCTAGTTTTAACTACGACTATCGGTTGCAACACGCCCTTATCTCGCACCGATGATACGAGAGCCTCAAGTGCATCCTTATCAAAGTCTTTACGTGGTTGCTTTATGTTGGGCATAATGTCGGTAATGTCAATCTCACGAAATCGTGCATTAATATCGCTTTGCCCCGCAGAGTCGCTACCGCCAATGGGAATTAAAGACTCTAGCCCACGCCCTAAACGTTTATTCAGACTCAAATGAACCTCCAAAATACAACGGAGATTTAATGATAATACAGATAGTTTAGCAAGTCAAGAGCAAGGGCTGAAAATATCTATAACAGATTTCGCACCAGCTCTACCTCCTCTACTCTGTTATTATCCATCTTGCTGACAGATATGTTGAAGTCGCGCCAATCATACTTATCCCCCACTTGGGGTATCTCGCCCGCCAGCGAATATACTAGTCCGCCTACTGTATCGTAGCCACGCTCCTCATCTTCATCTTCAATTTGAAAATATTCGTATAAGTCATAGATAGTCGTGCGTGCGTTCACCTTATATATGGTGTCATCTATCTTGGTTATCAGCTCTGCTGTATCATCGTGCTCATCCCATATATCACCGACAATCTGTTCCAGTATATCCTCCATAGTGACAATACCCGCTACCCCACCGTATTCATCCACTACAACCGCCATTTGCAGATGCGCTCGCTGTAGTTCTCTGAGCATATCGTCAGCCCACTTAGTTTCAGGCACGAACAATGCCTCGTGAATCTGTTTCATATACTCAGTTATGTCCGCCCCTTCACGTAACATCTTAACTACGTCTTTTGTATATAAGATGCCCCTGATGTTATCAAGTGTTTCTTCATAGACAGGGATTCTTGAATAGCCACATTCCTCTATTATATCAAGCAGTTCATCCTTTGATATGTCCTGTGAAATAGCTATCATATCGGTGCGTGGCACCATAACCTCTTTAACCTGCATTTCCGATATATCAAACACGCCACTTATCATCTCGTGCGCCCCATCCTCAAGCACGCCTTGCTTGCCACTTACGTCAAGCATATATTCTATATCGTCTTCAGTGACGACAGATTTGCCCTCTCTATCCCCAAAGATACGTTTATTCCAAGCAGAAAGCTTGCCTACAAGGGACGTCATCGGATAAAAGAGCACATAAAATGGATATAAGGTATGGAGCGTTGAGACCAATAGCCTTTTAGTTGCAATATCTGCCAGCAGCGTAGGAAGCACTACGCCTACCAAAACTAATGCGGCAACAACATTGGCAAGCCAGAAAGCAGAGGAATCGGAAAGCGTGGTTGCCGCAATTAGCATAACGGTAGCCAATTTAGCAAGCCTGACAGTAAGAGCAAGCTGGTTTGAGCGGTTATTCCACAGTGCTTCTAGGCGCGGATGTCTCTCGTCAGCCTCTTCCAACAGCCGTCGTATGCGCAACCATCCAAGCCCACCTATGATAGCCTCTGATAACGATAGAAAAGCAAAAAATAAGACAGATAAAATGGTAAAAATTAAACTCGGTATATCATCAGAATCCAAACGAAAGTCCTCCTTAGCTCTTTGCCATCCTGGCTTTGCTAACTGCAAATATAGTGGCATATATTTTAGCAATCTCTTCACGTTCCAAGCCAACTGCAAGTTCCGAAACACGCTCAATAATCGCTGTCTCACGCTCGCTGTCAGACAGACTAATATTAGCCTCACGTTTCAGCGTTCCTATAGAATCCGTCAACTCAAATCGCATAGATAGCAACTCGGCAATGCTATTGTCCACCCTATCTATTATCTCCCTATGCTCCTGTAACCCAGCTGAAATATCAGACATTAACGTTTAATCTAAAACACGCGGACGGTCCATAAGCGTAGAAAAAATAAGGATTGTATTAGTTTTAGTAACCCCCTGTATTGCGCGAAGGTTTTTAACGATATGAGCAAGCGAATCGGTCGTCTCCGTTACGACTTTTGCTATCAATGTAAAGTCGCCCGCAACGTGGCAACAGCTGATAAGCGCATCGTCTGCATTGCGGATAAGCGCGTCCACAGTCGTCATGTGCTCTGTGCTCTCAAGCGATATGCCTATATAGGCGGTAACGCCATAGCCCAGCTTCTGGTAGTCAATGGTAGCGGTGTAGCCCTTTATGATGCCGTCCCCCTCCAGCTTCCTAATGCGGTCTATAACAGAGGGCGGTTTCATATTAACAGCTCTCGCGATGTCCGTATAGGACACCCTGCCAGACTGCAACAACATATTTATAATCTTCTTGTCAGTATCGTCTAAAACCATAAATCCTCCAATTGGCACAAAACATTTTATGGAATAAATGTTGGCGTATCTAATAATATAATACTATTTTGCGTTCTGTCAATATATCAAAATTATTTGACAAACTAAATGTAGTAAGATAGTTTATGGAGGTTCCACTATTTTGAGAGGTTGATTTAATGAGTATGTTTCCCAAAGCCACCGTAGCTTTTGCAATATCGTTGGTTCTAGCTATTTCTTTCATAGCTTACAAATGTCAAGACTA
>BNUJ01000039.1 GCA_025997275.1 Deferribacterales bacterium | reverse complement strand
TGGCAACCTAAATGTCGGCTTTATTAAGGCAGATATAGAGGGTTTTGGTTTAGCTGCCCTGCGCGGTATGGAGCGGACAATTCGCAAGTTCCGCCCCGTGTTGTCTCTGTCTATCTACCATAACCCCGAGGAGTTCTTTGAAATGGTGCCACTGTTAGCGGAGTTTGTGAAAGACCTAAACTATAAGATAACCATAGAAAAACATCATTTTTCGCCAAATGGTGCTGCTGGTGAAACATCACTATTTGCTTATCCTCGTGAGTTAGATTGACTTTTTCGCCGTCCTGCGTAATAATTGCGTAATGGATACCATTATGGCACCGCTTACGCCTGCGCAACCCGCAGCTGTCATAGTTCTGCGCCTGTCAGGTGATGTGTTGCCATTGCTAAAATACCTTTCCCTGTCTGCGAGCAGGCTCACCCCTAGAAAGGCAACACGTGCAACTTTCGTGTCCAGCTATAACCCACTAATTACAGATGATGTGCTTGTTGTCTATTACAAAGCCCCTAACTCTTACACTGGAGAAGACGTGCTTGAAGTTTCATTTCATGGCAACCCGCTAATAGTGAACACCGCGATGATGGACTTCACGAACGCTGGCGTTAGGGTGGCAGAGGCGGGAGAATTCACAAGACGGGCATACCTGAACGGCAAGTTGACACTCACACAGGCTGAGGGAGTTAATTCAATAATCCGTGCGACAACTGATGTGGGGGTAAAGGCGGCAGGGCGTGTGCTATATGGAGAGCTGGACACTATCTTTCACGATATTCGCACCAGTTTAATTGATAGCCTTGCTGAGGTTGAGGCTGTGATAGATTTTTCTGAAGAACTAGACACCCCTAAACACATTGAGTTGCTCGCCCGCGTAGAAGCTGTGAAAGAGCGGTTGATAGGGCTGCTTGATAGCTACGATGGATTGAAACGTGCCGTGAATGGTGTCCGCGTGGTGATAGCTGGCGCACCTAACGCTGGTAAGTCCACGTTGTTTAACAAGCTGCTCGGCAAACAACGTGCCATAGTATCAGATGAGGCAGGGACGACACGGGACGTGTTGTCAGAGGCTATAAATATTCAAGGGCTTGCCCTGTCGCTATCAGACACCGCAGGGCTTCGTCAGAGTGAGTCTGCCGCCGAGAGAGAGGGGGTGCGCCGCGCTGCTGATGAGGTCGTAGCCGCAGACCTGACGTTAATCTTAATAGACTTAAACGTTCAAAATGTTTCCCGTGAAACATTAGAGTTAGTAGAAAACTCCAAAGCTAAAGTTATCGTTGGGACGAAAGCCGACCTTGAGCGGAAGTCGCCATATAAAACGGATGTTGATATATCGGCTGATGACGCGGGTTCTCTTAATAAACTAAAAGAGTTGTTAGTTTCACGTGCTCGCCTGCTCTTGCCGCCCGATGACACCCTGCCTGCATTGCTTGCCGATAGCCAGCGGGTGGAATGTCAGCTTGCATTAGAGGAGCTAGGGGGTATCAACGAATACATCTCGCTTGATAAGCAGGCGTTTCATCTGCGCAGTGCTGTTGGTGCGTTAGATAGAACAGTCAGTGCAAACGTTGCTGAAGAGACGCTAGATAAATTATTTTCTAAGTTTTGTATTGGGAAGTAGGGGTATTGACAATATATAAAGAGGGACTAAATTGATAGTGTAAGAGAGGGGGTGTTTTTATGATGTTTAATTTTAAGAGGGCGTCGCTAATCTTACCTACATTATTGTTATTGGTGGCTTGTGCTAATGTTGAACAACCTGAATCAGCGGCAGTTTCCAAGCCTCCCGTTCCAGTAGCTGAACCAGCACTGAGTCCTGTTCCAGCAACTGTAAAGACCAATAGCTATACCGTTGAAGAGGGGAAAAGTCTGTCGCTGATAGCGAGGGACAAATATTCTGATGTGCGCTTATGGGCACTTATCTACTGGGCAAATCAAGATTCTATCAAGAACCCTGATTTAATATACCCAGCTCAAAAGTTTGACATACCAGAAAATGTGTCTAGTGAGCGCAAGGCTGAGGCTATCAAGTATTATCGCGCAAATCGTGCACGCAGATAGTGAGCTGAGTTTGATATAGGGTTGAGCTTAATATAAAGAGGGGGCAAGTTCCCCCTCTTTTATGTTAACAAAGTTTTTCCTGTTGCGCTTATAACGGCGTCTGATGTCACCAGCATTAAACGTAGTGTCCGCTATTGGCAATAAGGTTCTTTACGCGCTAGATACAAGCCTCAACATCATAAAGGAATATGTATATTAGTTCAATCCTAATAGCCAGCAACACCTTTGCAAAAATGCTTTTGCTACTACCATTTGTCCCAGCCAAAAGGTAAAGTGTTTTTAGCATACTGCACAATTGTCCTTATGGTTCTATATACCTTGAAATTCCATATAGTATTCTTCTTCATTTATCTTGGTAAAAGAAACATATCTGTTGCCATATCTATCTAGGTTAGCAAGGCTTATTGGTTTTCCAAGTGGAACATTCAGTTTACGTCTAAAATATTCGCCGAACTCGCTGTTGTTGTTTGACGTGTGTATGGCTTTATCATTTTGTTGTGCCACTGCACATACAAAAGGAATTCCATCATCAGTCAACACAGAAAAATGTTCACCACGTGGCGGGAAAAAACCTGACCTTGCTATATTGCTTGGTATTGGTATATATGCTTGGTTAGGTTCTCGCCCATCTCGTTGTCCCCAGTTTAAGCCTGCATGGTTATGTATTTTGCCAGTTCTTTCTGAAAATAGAGGAAGTTTTACCATTTCGCCATTCGTCTTTGTTGCTTCATGTTCTACTTCAGGTATTTCATAAGTCTTCGTGCCAGCCTCTACCACAAGGTCTGTCACTTCAGGGCAAGTGCAATAAGAAGAATGTGCTATTTTGGAGTTGTAATATTCAAAAGCTTCTTCAGGATTGCATTCGGTGGCAACTTCATCTTGTAGTTGCCTAAAAGCATTAAGAGTATAATTAGCTGATGTAAGAAAAGCAATTTCTGGCTTACCATTATTTAGCCACGTGTATAGTTTTGTATGTATAGGTGCTGAATTCTGTTCTATGTATGAGCACACAAAATCAGGTCTGTTTTCTGCAAGTTTCACAAAGTTTTTGTGATGTGGCTTTGATATGCCAGACAACGGGGTCATTCCGATTATAAGGTTTATCTTTAAGGTGTCTCTGTCAAAAGTTTCTTCTACGGCTGATAAATGGTGTACTGCCATAGCAGGGGTAGCAAATCCAGACACCACACAAAGCTCATCAAAGTGTTCAGCTGGGTGCAGTAAAATTTCATTAAAAAGGTCTTTCTTTAGTATTATAGAGGACATTAAATCTTAGCCTCTATAGTTTCGTATGCATTACCCTCAATGCTATTCAATAGAGCTTCAAAGACGATTTTTATCCCACTGGGTGGAACTGCCATACCTATTTGTTTTCTAACACTTTCTTTTGAGCCAAGAAAAATAAAGTTATCAGTAAACGTTTGAAGACGAGCACGTTCACGATTTGTCAATGCACGGTTTTCCTTAAAATGGTAAACATGTGTCCCACCTCCACCACTTCCAGTAATTGTGTAAGCTGGTTCGTTAGCCTTTAACCGTTTGTATATTTGGCTTATTTTAACGCCCCCTATATTCAGCTGCAGATGTGGTGGCAATTTTGCTGTAAAAGCATTTTCGCCCTCCTTTATGTGCTTTAAACGTTCAACTACGACAGGCGATTGAGCGGTCAATTCATTATTAGCCACATCGTTAGGAATATTTTTCAATGCTGTTTCAACAGAATTATCCACTGTTGAGAATGACTTATAGGACGGCACAGCAAACTTTATGGGCACATCGTTTCGTATGCCAACAATTATTACCCTGTGGCGTTTTTGCGGCACCCCATAATTCTCAAAGCAATATAAATTAGGGTATATTTCATAACCCGCAGAACGAAAAGCTTTTAATATGCGACTAAAAGCCTCACCATCATTAGCATTCCTCAAACCACTAACATTTTCAGCAACAAAGTATTTCGGCTTAAAAACATTTAACGCTTTTACACAATACTCATACAATGCACCAAATGTCCCATGAAGTCCTCTCTGCTCCCCTACACAACTAAAGTCATTACAGGGGAAACCAAAGGTCAAACAATCAACCTCCCCATATTTTTTTAGTAATTTCTCAAAATCTAATTTGCGGATATCCTCACATATCACGTCTTTGGGCTTTATATTCTCCCTGTATGTAGCGCAAGCGTCTTTATCGTAGTCTGTTGCCCAGATATGTTCTATGCTAATACCATCGACACTAGCCAAAGAAGCCCCAAGCCCGATGCCACCAGCTCCACAAAAAAGCTCTGCCAATCTAATTTTTTTATCCATAAATATTTATCCCCATTGGAATTATTGCATTATAAGCCATAATATCGGACACTGTCAAGAATTTATTAGTAAAAGCATAGCAAATGCTCATACCTCACACATCACTTAATATATTAGCCTATAATCTACAAGAAATATCCTGTTTTTGCTAGCTCAATTTAGAGTAGTGCGCTATAGTTTCACGATAATATAAAAATTCAAGGAGGGTGCTATGGAAACAGCGAATATTATGACACTACACGAGAAACTAGTGACGATAGTTAGGAGTGGTGAACTTAAGGCAGAGGGCGGGTTTGAAGAGGCAATGGCACAGTCTAAAACTGTTCCTTTTAGCTCCAAGCGTAACAAAGAGTGCTAAAAAGTATTTTGGAGCTGAGTTCCTGAAAAATAGCAGTTTTAATTAATTCAAATACATTGATTGTTCCTTGTCTTTATCTAATTTTTGTTATAACATAGTCATTGAGTATATGGGGGAGGGGGGTGACTTATGGGAACGAAAGCTGTAAAGATTATGGAAACTGTTTTAAGGGACGGGCATCAATCGCTGTTGGCTACCCGTATGAGGCTGTCCGATATGCTGCCTGTGCTGGAAGCCATGGATGAGGTCGGCTACGATGCTATTGAGGCGTGGGGCGGGGCAACATTTGACACGTGTATGCGTTTTCTGAATGAAGACCCATGGGAGCGTCTGCGGACTCTGAAGAGGCATCTTAAGAAAACACCTATACAAATGCTCTTGCGCGGGCAGAACATACTGGGTTATAGCCACTACGCCGATGACGTGGTGCGTGAGTTTGTGCTACGCTCGGTGGAGAACGGGGTTAGTCGCATACGCATATTTGATGCACTGAACGATGTGCGCAATATGGAAAGCTCATTCAAGGCGGCTCAAGAGGCTAAAGCGCACATACAGGGCGCACTGGTCTATACGATTAGCCCATATCATAAAGTCTCTGATTATGTGCAGCTGGCGAAGAAGCTTGCCGATATGGGGTCGCACTCCATAGCCATTAAAGATATGTCGGGTTTGATTTCGCCATATACGGCTTACGAGCTAGTAAAGGCATTGAAAGAAAATGTGAAACTTCCTATACAGATGCACTCTCACTGCACCAGTGGCATGGCATCAATGGCGTATCTAAAGGCGGTTGAGGCAGGGGCTGATATTGTGGACACTGCACTTTCGCCATTTGCGGAGTCTACGTCTCAGCCTGCCACAGAATCGCTTGTTGCGGTGTTAAAGGGCAATGAGCGCGACACTGGGCTGGATAGTGATAAGTTGAACAAACTAGCTGACCATTTCCGCGTTGTGAAGAAAGATTTAATCAAAGCATTTGAGCTAAATGCGGCGATAGATATAGACCCTAAAGTATTGTCATTCCAACTACCGGGTGGGATGCTCTCTAACCTGCTAAATCAGATGAAACAGCAGGGTGCTGAGGATAAATACCCAGAATTGCTTGCTGAGATGCCGCGTGTGCGAGCAGATTTGGGCTATCCGCCGCTCGTGACTCCTACCAGCCAAATGGTTGGCACAATGGCTACGTTTAATGTAATGTTTGGTCGCTATACCACTATACCAGAGCCGATTAAGGATATGGTGCGCGGCAAATACGGCAGACTGCCCGGACCTATATCAGACGAGATAAGGCATAAGATTATCGGCGATGATAAAGTTATAGACTATCGTCCAGCGAACGATATAAAGCCGCAGTTTGAAAATTTAAAGAAAGAGCTTGCGGACAAGGGCTATCCAAATGCGCCTATTGAAGACGTTTTGAGCTATGCGGTGTTCCCTGATGTGGCACTCACGTTCTTTGCTAATCGCGCGAAGTAGGGGGAATATTTGAATCCGCAGGAGCAGTTAGAGCTTATAGAGCGTGGAATAGATGAGCTTATAAGTCGTGAGGAGCTTTTAGAACGGTTAAAGACTGGTGAACCGCTCACTATAAAGGCGGGTTTTGACCCGACTGCCCCAGATTTACATTTGGGGCATACGGTTTTGTTGCAGAAGATGCGTCAGTTCCAGCAGTGCGGGCATAAGGTAGTTTTCCTTATAGGCGATTTTACAGGTATGGTAGGCGACCCTAGTGGCAAGTCTGACACGCGCAAGGCACTTACCCGTGAAGAGGTGCTGGAGAACGCAGAAACGTATAAACAACAAGTATTCAAGGTGCTTGACCCAGACGAAACGATTATTGGCTTTAATAGTGAATGGCTTATTGCGCTTGGCAGTGTTGGCATGTTAGAGTTATCGGCTAAATACACTGTGGCGCGTATGCTTGAACGAGATGACTTTGAGAGACGCTATCGTGAGAACCGCCCGATTAGCATTCACGAGTTTATGTATCCGCTACTGCAGGGCTATGACTCAGTTGCGCTCAAATGCGATGTGGAGCTTGGCGGTAGCGACCAGAAGTTTAACTTGCTAGTTGGGCGTGAGCTACAACGCTCTTATGGATTGCGTGGGCAGAATGTGCTGACTATGCCACTACTTGTAGGGCTGGATGGCATTCATAAGATGAGCAAATCGCTGAATAACTATGTGGGGATAAACGAACCTGCGGGGGACATGTTCGGCAAGCTGATGTCTATCAATGATGGTTTGATGTGGAACTACTATACCCTGCTGAGCGATAAATCTGTAGCGGAAATTGCTAAGCTAAAGGCTGATGTGGTTAGCGGTGTGGCACACCCAATGGCGGCTAAAAAGGAGCTTGCTGTTGAGTTAGTGTCGCGCTATCACGGGGCGGGTGCGGGGCAGACGGCACGTGATGAGTTTGAGCGCGTATTCTCTAAACGGGAAAATCCAGAGGATATGCAAGTTTATGACTACAAGGCGGACACCGCGTTGATAGATATTATCACAGCATTGAACTTTGCCCCTAGTCGCAACGAGGCGCGCCGAATAGCTGAGCAAGGCGGTGTGTCGCTAGACGGGGAACGTATAACGGATATTTTAACATATAAAGTCAACAAGCCTGATGCGGTGTTGAAGGTAGGCAAGCGGAAGTTTGCCAAGCTCAAACTAATGAACTAATGAACGAGGTGAATAAATGGCTATAATAAAAGCGTTCAAACCTATCCACTATGATTTGGAAAAGGTGTTATTAAATGAGGTTATTGCACCTCCTTACGATGTAATATCTCCTGCGGAGCGTGAAACGTTGTTGCAACGCTCCCCGCACAATGTAGTAAGTATTGACCTACCAGTGGGCGGGACTGATAAATATGAACGTGCAGCAGAAACATTTAATAAGTGGCTTGCTGAGAGCGTGCTTATGCAGGAATCTGCTGACAAGTTCTATATCTATGAGCAAGAGTTCAGCTATAATGGCAAGAGCTATGTGCGCACTGGGCTGTTGGGATTATTAAAACTAGAAAATTTCGGCAAAGGCTCTGTATATCCGCACGAAAAAACGTTGTCTGCCCCTAAGCAAGATAGGCTAGAGTTAATGAGGGCTACGCAGGCTAATTTTAGCCCAATCTTTGGACTATACCTAGATGAAAAGAATATTATTTATCGCTATAAGCAGGGGTTGCCAAATGTTAGCACGGTTGACTATGAAAATATAAAACATTCCTTGTGGGCTATAGACGAGACTGCGAATTTAGCAGAACTACAGACCTTTATGGCAGATAAATCAATATACATAGCCGATGGACACCACCGCTATGAAACGGCTCTTACGTATAGAGATGAGATGAGGGACAAAGACGGTTCCCAGACCGATATGCCCTATGACTATATAATGATGTTCTTTGTGAACTTTTATGACCCGGGTCTGTTGGTGTTGCCGACCCATAGGGTGGTAGATTTGCAAAATGGGATAACCCCTGACAGTCTAGTCAATGCGCTGAAGACAGATTTTGACGTGAAATTGTGCAACAAGGAGGACTATTTGCCCACTACGGGACAGATATTGATAAGGGCTAATGGGATTACGCATATATTGACTGCTAAAAAGGCACTAATAGACACTTTTCCTCAGCCATACCGTGCAGTGGACACCTATACGCTGGAGCACGGCATACTGAAAAAGCACCTCATGTTCTCCGATGCGCAACTGCTAGCTAAACAGGGACTACATTTTTATCAAGAACTAGAGGATGTTTATAGCGAAACTGACAGCAGCAGCGGCGCAAAGGTTGGCTTTGTGTTGGCGGGACTACCCGCAGAGACCATAAAAGAGGTATCGGAGAATGGACTTGTTATGCCACAGAAGTCTACCTATTTTTATCCGAAACCAGTCACTGGACTAGCGTTTAATTTGTTGAAATAAAAATGTTTCACGGGAAACAAAAGGAATAATAGTTGAAACTTTCTGAAATTATATACTTGTATGATGCGGGTAGCCATAAAGTCCTAAACCTTTTCGGTGTAAGTGTGGACATCAAAAACAAGTTATTGATGAGCGGGCTTGTTCGTTTATGCGAGTGGTATAAGACACATAGGCGCAGAAAACGGCGCGACTGGTCGCTTATGAATATAGCGGTAGCAGACGACCCCGTATTTGATGACTGGAGAACCTCTTTTGCTAGTATAGCTAAGTCAGATGCTTACGACATGTTAGTTGCGGGTATGGATAGTGGCAGTGTAGATACGGTTGACAGGGTTTTGCGGGGTGTCCGTCTTGCCATAGACGACCCTGCCTGTGAGCTTGTATTGGATATCTATCCCGATGAGGAGAAGGAATGGCGTAGGCAGATGCAACAGATGAAAGAGGGCGTATCTAATATGAACGACTATTTTGTTTGCGGACGTTACAAATTTCCTTCCGTTCCAGAGCTTAGCTATCACGATGGCAAACCGCAAGACACTTTAATGAGGCTAGCTGAAATCCGCACTAAAAATATACTAGATGTAGGTGCATTCATAGGCGATTCTGCTGTGGTGTTGGCACAATATACCGATAAACAGTTATATGCCTTTGAGCCTACCAGTGGCAACTATTCCCAACTACTCAAGACTATCCAACTAAACGGCACTAAAAATATCGTCCCTGTCAAACTTGCGCTCGGCGACAGCGAGGGGGAGGCAGCAATGTCTGTGAACTTGGGGATGAGTAGCCTTGTGATGAGCTATAAGAATAGAGGTTCAGAGCAGATTAAGTGTGACACACTAGATAACTTTGCTAAACGTGAGGGGCTAGGCGAGGTAGGGCTGATTAAGATTGATATTGAGGGCTTTGAGCAAAACTTTTTAGCTGGTGCACGGGGGCTTATCTGCAGAGACAAGCCCGTTCTCTTTATCAGTATATATCATAATCCGAGTGATTTTTTTCATATTAAGCCGATGCTTGAAAGTTGGGGATTGGGGTATAAATTTAGAATAGTCCAAATACCGCACGAATCATTCTATGTTGAGATATTGCTTATAGCAGAGTAAATGCTAGCTAACTATGAATATATCCATTCTTTTTGTTTCTGATAATAATTTCGCCGTCCAGCTATCCTGTGCGCTAGGCTCAGTTGTGCGGCACGCGTCTCCGCAAAACAGCTATAGGGTTTATGTGATTGACGTGGGGTTGACAGAGGCTAGCAGGATAGCGTTGCATGCTATTACTGACGGTCGCACAGATATTTCGCTTGATTTTATTAGCGATGCCGCTGTTGTTGCGGAATATAAGGATAGACTGGGGAGTGTCTATGCTGGCAGATACCCGTTGTCAGCATTTTATCGGGTTTTTGCTCCACAGATATTCCCAGATTTAGATAAACTGCTTTATCTGGACTGCGATATTATCGTCAGGCGGGACGTTGCAGAGTTGTTTAACACAGCTCTTGGAGATAACGAGCTTGGAGGCGCACGCGACCTCTGGATAAGTTCTTTGCCTGACAGCCATCCGCTGTCGGGCTATTTTCGCAAACTAGGGGTGTCTAAATGTGACTATGTCAATTCTGGTGTTTTGTTGATGAACCTTGCCCGTATGCGCAAGGGCAATTTTATTGACAGAGTTGTAGGGATATTGCGAGATGTAAAGCAACTGCACTTTGCTGATAACGACTTGCTAAATATCTGCTGTAAGGGGCGTATTGCCTATATATCATCAGCGTGGAATACCATTATGACAAGCAAGTTTTATAGGCTGACTGGCTGTCAGCCTATTGTTGATAAAGATGTTGCAATATTTCACTATGCGGGTGCTCCACAGTGTCGCCCGTGGAATGTGTTTAGCGGAGTTGCGCGGCTATTTACAGCGTGTAGTGGCTTTTTGTATTTTTATCCATATCTTGCCCGCTCCCCATTGAAAGGGCAATTAAATGTTAGCTTTTGGAGCAAAGCGTTTAATTCTGCGAAACTTGTCATTTTCTGCCTTGTGCGCGGACTAGGTATTCATATAGGCAGAGATATGCTGATGGGGATGCGTTTCTTTAAGGCATTGCAACAACTTTATTATGTTTCTAGTGTGAAAGGATGGAATTATAGTCAGCTGTCCGTGCCGTTCAAGCGGCTATTAAAGCTAGTCTTGCCCCCATATTGTTTCCGCCTGCCTATACACAAGCTAGAGATACATCTAGCCGAGCATTGCAATCTAGGCTGCTATAGTTGTTCGCACTTTTCGCAGTTAGCGGAGGCGGAATTTGCGAATATTGACAGTTTCATACATGATATGGAGCGTATGCGGGAGTTAACTAGCCGTTATAAACGAGGGATTGACGTCATACACCTAATGGGGGGCGAGCCGCTATTGCACCCCGATATTATCCCATTTTTCAGAGTGGCGCGAGAGAACTTCCCGCAGACTGATATTAAACTAGTGACAAATGGTTTGTTGTTGTTGCAACAAAAGGCGGAGTTCTGGGAGGCTATAAAGCGGTATAATATTAAAGTTTCCCCTACAAAATATCCTGTCGTAGATTGGCAACGGGTAGATGAGTATGCGGCAAGTTTTGACTGCAAGTTGGACTACTTCCAAAATATCGTTGTCAAGTTTTCCCAGCAATATCCGCTGGATTTGCAAGGCAGTGGCGATGTTAAGCTCAACTATGCAAAGTGTTTTATGGCGAATGCTTGCCTAATGTTGCGAGATGGCAAACTTGCTACATGTAGCGTTATCTTAAATATTCATCATTTCAATAAGCACTTTGGAGAGCACGTGCCGCTCACCAGTAATGATTATGTAGATATACACGAAGTGGCGAATATAGATGAGGTTATAAACTTTTTAGCATCGCCGGTGCCGATGTGCAGGTATTGCGGTGTGGACGGACGCAGAACTGTTGGTGAATGGAGACACACAGAAAAAACGATAGGGGAGTATATTACATTTTCCTCTTGAAAAATTGTTAAAAATGTGCTACTATCCACAAATATTTTAGAGGATTTGTCAGAGACTTATCTAAGGAGCAGATATGGACAACATACCGATTACCAGAGAGGGTCATGCTAGGCTGAAAGCAGAGCTGGAACGCCTTAAAAATGTTGATAGGAAGAAAGTTATAGAGGAGATTGCCGATGCACGCAGTCAGGGCGACCTCAGCGAGAATGCCGAGTATGATGCCGCCAAAGAAAAACAGGGGATAATAGAGGCGCGCATATCGGAGCTTGACAGCAAGATGTCACGTTTTGAGGTGATAGATGTATCTGACCTGAAAGGCGACAAGGTCATATTTGGTGCTACGGTAAGTCTTGAAAATGTGGACACCAATGAGCGCAAGCTATATACGATAGTTGGTCCTGACGAGGCTGATATTACCAAAGGCAAGGTGTCTGTGATGTCTCCCCTTGCTAAGGCGATACTATCAAAGAAGACTGGTGATAATGCAGTAGTGCCTGCGCCGGGTGGCGAGATAGAGTATGAGATAATGGAGGTTAAGTTCGCATAGCGTATGGGCAATATATTTAACGCTCCTAATGTGATAACGCTATGCAGATTAGTAGGGATACCTATATACCTTGCACTGATGTATGCGGGTTTCCCATATTCAAACTTGCTTGCTACGATATTGTGGACGTTGTTTGCGCTAACTGACTTGTTGGACGGCTGGCTTGCCCGTAAGTATAAACTTGTTACTAATTTCGGTAAGATAATAGACCCCGTTGCTGATAAGATTTATGTAGCGGCTGCTATGATAGCACTAGTGGATATGCACAAGTTAGCCGTTTATGTGCCTATTTTAATGTTGTTTAGAGATTTTGCTGTGGGAGCTTTGAGAGATTTAGCGGCGTCTAAAGGTGTGATAATAGCGGCGGATAAGTGGGGCAAGTTTAAGACGTTGCTACAGAATATTGCGATTGGCTTTATAATATTTTATGACAGTCTTGTTATATATCCGTTTAAGATGTTTGATATATATTCAGCGGGCAGTTCAGGTGGGTTTTATGTGCCAGCATTTATTACGGGAACGGTGTTAATCCATGTAGCATTAGTAGCATCGCTGTTCTCAGGGTTTAATTATTTTAGGCGGTATTTTAAGTTGCTTGGATGATAGAGTTAAGGTTTAGACGAGCGGGAGTGTAAGGATACCATCCTGCATGTAGTATAGATAAGCGGTTTGTAAGACAAAGAATGTCTGCTTGCGGCTAATAA
>BNUJ01000038.1 GCA_025997275.1 Deferribacterales bacterium | reverse complement strand
TATGCAACATATTATGAAACAGGCACAGCAAATGCAAAAGCGGCTTGCTGATGCGCAGGAAGAGGTCGCAAACGAGATTGTGACAGCCTCAACTGGTGGCGGTATGGTAAAGGTAGAGATGAACGGCAGGCAGGAGCTTGTGAGTTTGACGATTAAGAAAGAGATTGTGGACCCAGAGGACGTTGAAATGTTGCAAGATTTAGTGCTTGCAGCTATAAATGAATCTGTTAGAATGTCTCATTCGCTAATGCAAGACAAGATGAAGGAATTAACCGGCGGGTTAAACATACCCGGGCTGTTCTAGCGTGAGTAAAATCAAGCTACTGGAAGACTGCGTCTATGAACTAGCGCGTCTGCCTAGCATAGGCAGAAAAACAGCCACCCGTTTAGCTATGCACATCATCAGAATGAACGCTGACGATGTCCATAAACTAGCCTCTCGGATAACAGCATTTAAGGATAATGCTGTATTTTGTTCTGTTTGTGGCGGGTTATCTGAGAGCGATGTTTGTCCGATATGTACAGATGAATACCGCGATAAAACCTCTATCTGTGTGGTGGAAGAGGTAAAGGATTTGTTTGTTGTAGAACAGACGGGTTATTTTAAGGGAGTTTATCATGTGCTTGGGGGCAAAATATCGCCGCTAGAGGGGATTGGTCCAGATAATCTGCGTATAGATGAGCTTATAGGGCGTATAGCTGCTGATAGAGTGAAGGAGGTAATCCTTGCTACCAACCCCGATGTTGATGGGGAGACGACAGCAACGTATTTAGCGCGCAAGCTGAAACATTTCACGGAGCTGAAGATTACGAAACTAGCTAGCGGCATACCGCTGGGGACGCATATTGAATATGCTGATGAGATGACTATGTTGCGCGCCATAGAGGGGCGCAGACAAGTATAGATGTGAATATTATTGGAGGATAATATGAAAGGCTTATTTAGAGTATTTTTAGTGTTTGCGCTATGCATCGCATTTAGCGTAGCTAGCTTTGCGGCTAGCAAGCAAAAGGCTACTAAGGCGTATCCGTCTAGGCTACGTTCAGTAGCGGCACTGGGTATGGGCGATGCCAACTACACCAAGAGCGACAGCAAGTATGCGCCGTTTTACAACCCTGCGGGATTGACGCGCATAAAGACGTGGTATGTTGACGTAGCACCAGTGAATGCCTCTCTCGGCACTAACACGATGGACTTTGTGAACGACTTGGACAAGGTAAAGGACGATGACGATGCAACGGTAAAGTTGCTGTTAGACAACATCAACAGTCCGATGACCGCTAATGTTGGCGCATTCCCAGCATTCTATAAGAAAAATATGCTTATAGGTGCTTATGGTGCAGGTAGCGTGGCGATGAACATCACAGGCACGCCAATAGCAGATGTTATAGCTGGCGGTCTTGTTGGTAGTCAATATTGCTATCAAGGCTATTGCATATCACAAGCAGACTATAATGACCTTGTAAATATAATATTACCCAGTTTGGGCATAGTAACGAACCAACAAGTGCCTGCCCTAGACCTTGACTTAGAGGCTGAAGGTGGTGTTGCGCTAGGTATTGGACATAGTTTTGTTCAAGATAAGCTACAAGTGGGCGTTACTCCGCGTATAATAAAGCGTAGCACCTACTATATGTCTTACAACTGGGCAAATGTTGCAGACGGCGATGTGGACTTTAACCTAGACAACACGTCTGATAGCACTATGCTGATGGTTGACGTGGGCACTATCTATAACTTCACTATGGATGGGCTGAATCCACGTGTGGGCTTTGCTCTCAATAATATTAAAGCGGTTAATTCTGGAGACGCTGATGCTATCCCTACCACTGCGACCGTGTCGTTTGGCATATCGCCAACGCTAGGACCACTCAAGACTGATATTATAGTTGACTATGTTGATATAACAGGTGCTTATGAATATGAGGGTGGCTTTATGAAGCACCTGAATGCTGGTATTGAGGCGCGCGTGCTAGCTGACCACTTGGCTGTGCGCGGTGGCATACATCAGGGCTATGCAACATTCGGCGCAGGGATTAACCTATTTGTATTGAAGCTTGACTTTGCTTACTACACCGAAGAAGTGGGCAAGAAAGCGGGCGACTTGAAAGACGAACGATATGCAATAGAGGCTACAATAGGGTTTTAACTTTAGCCACATTTGCAAGGTATCCCCTCCCCAAGGATGACAACTGCTTGTCATCCTTCCCATCTTCTCATTGCGTCTGCATGTGCGGAGTGGGTAAGGGAGGGGGCATTACGTATATCTTGACTGCGGACGGGCGGTAGTTTTTGGACTAATCCACTGGACAAGAAATTTATCTAATGTTATATTCCAAACTAGTGCATTTTTTGGAGCATTTTTATGAATCTAGTTTGCCGCAAAAAAGATATCTTTGAATCTGAAATGGAGTCTATTGTCGTCCCCATGTATGAGGGAGCGCAGTATCTTATGCTTGGTAATGAGATAGCGAGTGCATTATCAGCTATTATCAATGCAGGTTTCTTTAGCGATAAAGAGGAGCGCATAAGGAACTTTTTCGTTACCATAATGGGGGAGACTAAAAAGGTCTATGCTCTTAACATCACAAAAGAGATGAATATTCTGAAAACGGGCGAGAGCAATATTTATGGCTCTGATTATGACCCTCATGCTGTATCAGGTGCATTCCGTGCGCTAGGAGCAACGCTGGGCAGAGCTTTAGTAAAGGACAATATAAAATCAGTTTCAATACTTGCGTTTGAGGATATGTGGGCTACCATTAAGAGGGAGCAGCTTAAACGATTCCTTGATACAAAAAATGAGGCGGTTTTATCAACGGCGGCTATTGTAGGTGGTTTGTTATTGTCTATCTATCGCTATGATATGTTTAAGCACGAGGCTAAGCCTATTGCGTTGCAGAATATAGAGGTGATGACTCGCAGGGACGATGTTATGCAGTTTATGGATGAGACTTCTAATCATAAATGGCTTGAATTGTGCAGACACGTTAACATCGTGCGCGACCTAGTCAACGCACCATCTAATGTGTTGCTCCCTGAAACCTTTGCCGAATATGTGAAAACTAGTTCAATTAGTAGCATTGCTGTAGATGTGCTTGATGAAAATGAGCTGGAGGAAAAGGGATTGCAACTTGTATCAGCCGTTGGACGTGGCAGTGTCAATAAACCGCGCTTTATTATTATGAAGTATAAGGGCAATCACAGCACTGCTAGGCACATTGCTCTTGTTGGCAAAGGGGTGACCTTTGACTCTGGTGGCACTAATCTGAAACCTAGTGATGCTATGGATGATATGCGTTGCGATATGGCTGGTGCGGCTACCGTATTTGGAATTGTAAGTATGATAGCGACTATGGAGTTGCCGATAAATGTTCGGGCATATATCCCATTGGCGGAGAATATAATAGGTGGTGGCGCAATCCACCCGGGCGATATAGTTAGGTCATATTCAGGCAAGACAGTTGAAATATTGAATACTGATGCTGAGGGCAGGTTGCTCCTAGCTGATGCATTGTCGCTAGCTGCCGAAACCAACCCTGAGTATATACTAGATATCGCAACGCTCACGGGTGCTTGTAGTATTGCACTGGGGGATTTCTGTGCGGGCTTATTTTCTAACAGACGTGAGCTTAGCAGGCTGATGTTGGAGTCTTCTCAATGGTGTGGCGAAAGGGTTTGGGAGATGCCGCTTGTAGAGGAATATCTTGAGCAGATAAAGGGCAAAGGTGCTGATTTACAGAATATGTCATCTATCCCGCGCAAGGGCGGAGCGATAATAGCAGGGCTATTTCTACGCGAATTTGTTGGTAGCTGTCCATGGGTGCATTTAGATATTGCGGGACCCGGTTTTTTAGGCATAGAGCATCCGGTGCTTGGCAAAAATGCTACTGGGTTTGGTGTCCGACTGATATATGATTTTATCATTAGAACGCATAAGCGGAACGCAAGGTTGCAAGGCGGGCGTATATATATATGAGTAAGCTAGAAAGGTATGTATCGGTCTTAATATTTGTTTTTGTAGTGTTTGCCGCATGTAGTAGCGCGTATATGTCAAGGCATGCCCAATATACGAAGTATTGGAAAAACTACACTGACAGCTACTATCAGGGCGATGTGCCTATGGTCAGCACGCTGGACGCTTACTATTGGGCGCGCCATGCGGAGGAATACCGTGCTGGTGCGTATGATAATATGTCAAATGATGAGTTAATGTATTATCCAGACGGCATTCGTGTCAAGAAACCTGCACCAATGCTAGTTGTTATGCTTGCCAAGTTGATGCCGTTCTTTGGTGAAAACGTTTATGAGGCGGGGTTGTGGCTTATCCCTATACTTGCGGGGTTATTTATTGTCCCTTTTGCGGTATATTTTTACATTGTAGGCTATCCTGTAGCGGGCATTGTCGGTGGCGTGCTAGCAGCATTCGGCGGCATGTATTATATGCGGACAGGTCCAGGCAGGATAGATACGGACTCATTAAATCTGTTATTTCCGTTTTTAATATCAATGTTTATATTGTTAGCATCTAGGGCTGACAAAAAGCATCTATTGTTTATATTCTCTGCGTTAGCGGGGCTTTCGCAGTTATTATTTTATTGGTGGTATGAGCATGCGTTATTCCTGTTGCTATTTTTGGGTACGCTTGCAGTATCGCTATTTGTCAGCAGGAAGCACAACATAAGGGATATTATCATCTCGGTTGTGGTGTTTATTCTGTTTGCTAACCCGCTCTTGCTGGGGGAGGCAGCAGAAAATCTGCTGGCACTGATGAAGGTGTATTTGTTCAGTCAGGATAATATCGCTGGGGGCTATCCAAATGTGTATAAGACTATAACAGAGGTGCGCAACCTGTCAGCTAATGAAATATTTAATTCGTTCTTTCATCCGGTGGTGTTTTTTATTGCGCTAGCTGGTTTTGTGTTGCTCTGTGTTCGCAATATCAAGCAGATGGTGCCTGCGCTACCTATATTTGTTATGGGTGTTATGGTATTGTTCAGCTCAATGCGTTTTGTGATGTATTTGATACCATTTTTAGGGGCGGGGCTTGGCTATTTAATCAATATTGCGGCTGATAGACTGCCGTTGCGCAATATTATATTTAAGCGTGTATTGGGCTATCTTGCGGGTGTTATGCTCATAGCGGTGGTGGCTGCTGTTCCTAACAGGAGCTTTGTATTTTTTGCGCAGCCGAACGTCTCTATTCCGCCACAACTATACAGAACTTTCAATGTTATGCGCAATACGCTGCCTGAAGGTGCCGCAGTCTACACATGGTGGGATTTTGGTCTTGCTATAGAGGCGCAAGCTAAACTCGCCACATTCCACGATGGTATGTCGCAAAACTCATTAAAAACTTGGCTTATTGCTAGGAGTTTTATATCTGAGCAATCCACTGCATCTAATATTATCAGATATTTAGCTAATAATGGCATTAAAGATGTGCTTGCTAGGGTGGATGACGGTGAGTCTGCATCCAGCATTATAGAGTTGGCGGAGACTTATGCGGCACCGCTTGAAAAACATAATGTCTATATATCGTTCACTAATGATATGATAGGCAAATACACGTCTATTCACTATATTGGCTCTTGGGATGTGGCTACTGGCAAGCAGGGCTACGCTACAAGCGGGATAGTTGGTATGGAGTGTATCCCCTCTGGTGCTGATGAAACTAGGTGTGGCAATGTGCAGGTTGACTTAGCTGTCGGGATGCTCAATGGTAAAGTGCCGTTAAAGCGAATAGTTAGCGTTGACGTGCGCACTGGCAATATAACGCGCTCTAAAGAGACAGGACTATATAGCGAGCTAAATTTTATATCGCTGAATGACGGTGGCGATACCGTGCTAGGCTATGTTGTGCCAGAGGCGGAATATAACACTATGTTTGTGCAGTTATTTTTGCTAGGTAGCTATGATAAGAGCAGATATGCAGAGGTCATAAATATGTATCCGTGGGGTCGGGTCTACGAGGTGAAATGATTATGTATGTAGATGTTGTTGATGTGCCACTGGCTGGCAAGCTGTATGTTTATTGGGAAAATGGCAAGCTCAGTGGTGCTATGTTGAATAAGAGATATGCAGAGCTTGACAAAGTGGCAGAAAAGGGCAACTTAAAGCGTGACTTGCCGAAAGTTTTTGAGTATTTGTCTAACTATAGTAGCTACGAAAAGCCACCGTTTTCTGTAGATTTGCTTAATCTCGGCAAAATGAGTATCTTTGCTAGTATGGTGTATAGGCAGCTCTTTGCGTCAGCTAAGGGGCAGGTGTTCACTTATGGGCAGCTTGCAGCTATTGCAGGCAGTCCTAAGGCGGCTCGTGCTGTTGGTAGCCTAATGGCGAAGAATAAGTTTGTGCTTATCGTGCCGTGTCATCGTGTTGTTAGTGTGGGTGCGTTAGGTAGTTATAGTGCGGGTGGTGTTGGCGTTAAATTAAAATTGCTGGAAAATGAAGGTGTTGATACCAGCAAATGGAGGCATTAAATGGCTGTTTATTACTTTCCCGGCTGTGCGTTGCAGGTCTATAAACCTGCACTAGCTGATAAAATAATATCAATATTGCATGGCAAATATAGCGACATTAGGTTGCTAAACGCTTGTTGCAAGCGCGATATGCCTATCAATGCCGATGACATGTTGTTCACCGCCTGTCCGGGTTGTGAAAACCGTCTAAGCAAGAAATATAACACTAAAACGGTATGGCAGGTGCTAGCCGATATTGACTACGTTTTCCCAAACTACGGTGGGCTTGAGATATCAATGCATGATTCTTGTAACATTCGTGGACGTGAAGATGTCTATGACGGCACTAGAAAGCTGCTTGATAGAATGAATATAAAAGTGGTTGAGTCTAAATACAACAGAGGAGCAAGTCATTGTTGCGGGGCTAGCCTTGTGAGCAAACTATCCATAGACGAGTTGGAAAAGCATAAAAGTGAGCGTTTAGCAGAGTTTCCTGCTAATGATATAGCGGTGCATTGCATGGGTTGCACGCGTAATCTTTATGAGCGCAGTAAAACTATCCACCATTTAGCCGACCTAGTAGCGGGCGAAAAGACTGAGCTAAAGAGCACCTCCAACGCCGACTGGGACAGATGGAAGCTGGAATATGCTGATAAGGTGTGCGTTTAACTTCAATTTTTCGTCTCTATAAAAATATTTTTAATTTTTCCCCTTGACATATTGAAGTATTACTAGTAATCATATATACCTACTATGTTTATGTGATTATTAGGTTATATGGGAGGGGAATTTATGGCATCTCACATTATTGATTTTGTTACACTAGGTGGCAGTTTTGGCACGCATGAGATGCGTGAAGTTTGGTCTGAGGAGAGTAGAATTGCGAAGCATGTAGCTATTGAAGTTGCGCTTGCAAAGGTGCAGGGGGAGCTTGGTGTCATACCGAAAGCCGCCGCCGATAAGATAGCCAGCGTTGATGCTAGCAAGATTGATATTAAAGAGGTAGCAGCTGGCATTGCCAAGCTAAAGCACTCCTTTGTTTCAACCGTCCGCGCTCTGCAAAACCAGTGTGGCGAAGAAGGAGAGTATGTCCACTATGGTCCCACAACGCAAGATATTGTTGACACGGGTATGGTGCTACAGCTGAAAGACAGCTTTGCTATTGTTGAGCGCGATTGCAAATTGATTGCTAATATATTGAAGAAACAGGCTAAACGTTATCAAAACACCCCTATGAGCGGGCGCACACATGGCGTGCAAGCTCTGCCTATCACATTTGGTTTCAAGCTGGCTGTCTATCTTGATGAGTTTGTTCGCCACCTGCAACGGCTGCAAGCCATAAAGGAACGTGTTTTAACGGGTAACATAAATGGTGCTGTCTGCACAAATGCCGCTATGGGTGAGATTGGTTTTGAGGTAGAGCGCAGAACGCTTGCTGCGCTTGGACTAAACGCCCCTAATATCGGCTGGCAGTCGGCACGTGATAGAATTTCAGAATATGCATCAGTAGTAGCATTGATTAGCGGAACGCTTGGAAAAATCGGCAATGAGTTTTACAACCTGATGCGCACTGAAATTAACGAGGTAGAAGAACCCTTTAACGAGGGGAAAGTTGGCTCATCCACTATGCCCCACAAGCGCAATCCCGCGCTCTTTGAGGGGCTAGCGAGCCTGACAGCACCGATATTAAAGGATGTTTCACTTATCTATGGCTCTATGAATATGGAACACGAGCGCGAGGCTATCAGCTGGCGACTGGAATGGCTTGCTCTGCCTGAGATAAATATATATTTATCAGCACAGTTGCAGCTTGCTATCAGCTTGTTGCCGAACATTCAGGTGAACGCTGATAATATGCTCAAAAATTTGAACCTCTTAAATGGGTTAATGTTGTCGGAGCGTATAATGCTGGAACTAGGACATACGGTCGGCAAGCAGACGGCGCATGAGCTGGTATATGATGGGGCGATGAAGTCGCACGAACAAAAACGCCCCTTTAAGGATGTTCTGCTTGAAAACCCGCGCATTAAAGCTACTATTACTGCGGACAAGCTAGACGAACTGTTAGACCCGCGCAAATATCTAGGTGGCGCATTACAAAAGGTAGATGAAGTGATTGCTTATGCTGATAAATCAGGGCTGCTATAATGGCATCTATTAGGGCAGTTAGTCAGGCGGATAGTGCCCCATACAGGGAGCTTCTGCATCTAGCTTATGAGGATAGCGAGCGGCTGGGCATACACTTTGCCGCCTATAATGCCACGCAAGAGCTGATTGAGGAGCATATTGCATCTAACCTCGTCTATCTATTGGAGGAGGATAGCCGTTTTGTATCAACAATCAGCCTGAGGCTACCCTGGGGAAATAATCCTGGACCATTCGGACTACCGCACTTGGGCTGGTTTGCTACACATCCGCACTATTGCAACAAGGGGCACGGAAGAAAGCTCTTTGAGTGGCTTGAACGAAATATACTCAAAAAGCAATTAAAGCTACCTGCGCTTACAGTTGGCACTGCGTTGGAACATCCGTGGCTACCTCAGTTGTATATGCGGTATGGGTTTAAGGAAATAGGCAGGACAAAGCTCACGAGCGACCATACGACTGTGTATTTTGAGAAGATTGTTGATGAAAATTTGTATATAAAATGGGCAAAAGCTCATAAATAAAAGGAGTAGTTATGAAAAGGTTATCATTTGTTGCTTTGGCTCTATTTAGTTTCACCTTTGCTGCTTTTGCTGCAGATTCAAAGGTTTTGAAGGTTGGTTCTACGGGGCAAAGTTTCCCTAATGGGTTCAAACAAGACGGCAAGCTAGTTGGCTTTGATGTTGAAGTGACTGAAGCTATCGCAAAGAAGCTCGGTTACAAGATTGAATGGGTCAATACTGAGTTCGCAGGGCTTGTTGGTCAGCTTGATGCGAAGCGTCTTGACACCATCGCCAATGTATTTTCTATTACACCCGCTAGGCAGGAGAAGTATCTTTACTCTCAGCCTTACAGCTACTACGGCAGTCAGCTTGTAACGCACGTTGACTACAAGGATATCAAAACCATAAAAGACCTTTATGGCAAGCAAGTAGCGGGCGTGCTAGGTTCACAGCATTTGAACAATCTGAGAATTGCTTTCCCTAATGGCGAGGCAAAAATCATCACTTACGAAACACGTGGCGAAGCTATGAAACAGCTGGAGTTGAAGAGAGTTCAAGGATACGTAAATTCAAGACCTATCCTGCTTGCTGAGATTAAGCAACGCAATCTGCCATTCAAGTTGGTGGGCGATGCGCTTGTGAACGAGGCTGTGGGATATCCATTCAGCAAAGATGCTAAGGGAGAAAAGCTGCAAAAGGAATTTAACAAGGCGCTTACTGAACTGAAAAAAGAAGGAGTTATAGCTAAGCTGGCTATAAAATACTTCGGCGAAGACATCTCTAAATAGTTTAAGGGGGGCGGTGTTGTGAGCAAGATAGATTTTGATTTTGGGTTTTTCTTAGAAAACTTCCCAGAGATATTGCCGTATTTGCCTATGACGTTGTTTATAGCAGGTGCGTCTATGTCCTTTGCTATAATAATAGGTCTTGCACTTGCACTTGTGCAAACGCAAAAAGTTCCTGTTTTGTCTTCGCTCGTTACCGCCTATATTTCATTTTTTAGGGCACTGCCGTCAGTGGTGTTGCTCTTCATAGCATACTACGGGCTACCGCAACTGTTCCCCATACTTATACCAGTGGGAGCGGTTACGGTTACCGTAGCATGCTTTTCATTCAAGTTTGCGGCTTATCTGTCAGAGATTTTTAGGGCAGCTTTATCCTCTGTTGATTTAGGGCAGAGGGAGGCGGGGTTAACGGTTGGCTTTAGTATTGCACAGATTTACAGACGCATAATACTACCGCAAGCCTTTGTTATTGCCTTGCCTGCTATGGGTAATGTGCTCATATCGCTCTTAAAAGATTCATCGGTGGCGTTCTTTGTGGGAGTTACCGAGATGTTAGCCGCAGGTAAGATGTTGAGTGCTGCTAACTTCAGGTTCTTTGAAACGTATCTTGCAGTCGGGCTGATGTATTGGGGAATTGTTGTGCTCTATTCTTTTGCGCAGCGCAAACTGGAAAATAAACTCGCCGCTCCGTATAAAAGATAGGGGGGGAAATATGATTGAAATAAAAGGACTATCTAAGAAGTTTAATAACCGCCAAGCGTTGGCAGATGTCAGCCTTGAGGTGTTGAAAGGGGAGGTGCTCTCTATTATAGGGCATTCAGGCTCCGGTAAATCAACGCTCCTGCGTTGCTTAAATTTTCTTGAAAAGCCTGATGCTGGTGAGATACGCATTGACGAAGTGCGATTAAATGCCACTAAATACAGCAGTAGAGACGAGATTGCCATTAGGAGGCAGTCTGCTATGGTGTTTCAGAGTTATAATTTGTTTAGGAATAAGACTGCATTAGAGAATGTAACGGAATCCTTGATATACACGAAAGGGTTCTCTAAGGCAGATGCTCGCGCATTGGGCTTGGAGCTGCTGGAGCGGGTCGGATTGCTACCGCAGGCGGCGCAGTATCCTATTACACTATCAGGCGGGCAACAGCAGCGTGTGGCTATTGCTAGGGCACTTGCTGTGGACCCTAAGGTAATATTGTTTGATGAGCCGACCTCTGCGCTAGACCCAGAGCTTATCAATGAAGTTTTAGACGTTATTCAGAACTTGGCGCGCGAAAAAACTACAATGATAATCGTCACCCACGAGATGGAGTTTGCGCGCAAGGTGTCAGACCACGTTATATTTATGGCTGATGGACAGGTTGTGGAGCGTGGTAGCGCACGGCAGCTGTTTGAACGCCCCAGTGATGAGCGAACTAGACGTTTCCTGCGCCAAACAGGTGAAATAGAAGAATATGTTATCTAAACTAATTAACGCTATATTCACAAGTGCCCCCGTAGCGGATAAAGCCGTTGCAGAGTGCGCTATAAATGGCATTACGGACTACTTTGCATCTAGCCTGCAAGCTCGTGATAACGACTATGCTAAGATACTATTAAAATGGCTCATAGACGAGGGCGGCACAGACAAATATATGCTAGTTGGGCAACACCGCACAGCCACCGCTAGGCAGGCGGCACTGTTCAACGGTTTTCAGGCGCACCTGCTAGACTACGATGATGTGCATCAGGATATTCGCGGGCATCCGTCATCGGTTGTTTTGTCAGCACTTTTAAGCAGTGTTGATGAAAACACGGACGGCAGGCGATTTTTATCAGCTTATGCTATAGGTGTAGAGCTTATGGCGCATCTTGGCACGGCAGTTGGCGATTGGCACTATTCGCGGGGCTGGCACAATACTGCCACGCTTGGAGGTATCGCTGCTACCGCCGCTATTTGCTACTTAAATAACGAACGAGACATCATAAAAACTGCCTTGGCAATAGCGGCAACGCAGTCATCAGGCTTGCGACTAATGTTTGGCACACCTATCAAGCCACTCCACGCAGGACTTGCGGCGCAGGCTGCTGTTCAAGCAGTCGGCTGGGCTAAAGCGGGGCTTGTTGCTGATAGAGACTTATTTGATAATAAATGGGGCTTTTTGGCAGTCTATAGCATAGGCAAAGAGCAGTTAGATTTTGATAGTTTTGGAGTGAACGGCTGGCGCATAGCGAAACCGGGCTTATGGTTCAAGAACTATGCTTTTTGTACGGCAGGTTCATTTGTAGCAGACGGTGCAAAGGCACTATACGCCGAACATAAGTTTAGTGTTGATAATATTAGTGAGATAAACATTAGTTTTTCAGGGGGCGGGGACGATGCCCTTGTTATAACCGAGCCTAAAACTGGGGAACAGGGGAAGTTTTCTGCTGAATACATAGCGGCACTTGCTCTGCTAGGTGAACCGTTAAGCATAGAACAATTTTATCCGGTGCCTATTGAACCGAGCGTTTTGTCTGTGATGAAACGGGTTAAACGTGTCCATCTAGGCGGAGATTATAAAATGGGTCATGGGCGGTTTGCCGATGTAGAGGTGGTGTTGGCTGACGGCTCCCGCCATAGCAAGCGAACCACATACCCGCATGGTAGCCCCAGAAATCCATACGGGGCGGAACAATTTTATGAGAAACTACAACGGGCTATACAAGATAACGCTGCAGCTGATAGACTATACGGCGCAATACGTGGGCTATCACAAGGTGGCAAAATTAATGGCTTGACATTGCCCTCTCAGGCAATTGCTCGTGAAACTCATTAGCAATATCAGCATAGCTTTTGCTTATCAGCTGACGAGAAAACTTTTAATCGCCTCAAGTGAATACCGCTAGCATTTAATAACTTTTCTCTTGACAATCTCCCCTTTTTCTGCTATAGTTCACGCACAATTTAGTTAAGCTATGAGGGAATCAGGCTGGTGGAAGTTCTTTATGTATATATGTTATGTATATATTTAGGGGTATTCTATCAGCTTTTTTTATTTGTTTAGTAGTTGCAGGGAGGCTTGTTTATGTCATTTAGTGTTTATACTAATACGGCGGCTGTGTTGGTGCAGGGAGGTATCAGCAGTAGTGCGAAGGCATTATCACATTCAATAGAGGGGTTATCTAGTGGGTTGCGTATAAACCATGCGTCA
>BNUJ01000037.1 GCA_025997275.1 Deferribacterales bacterium | reverse complement strand
TATAGTTGATAATTCTACCAGAGTGCAGACAGGTTCGGACGAGGGGCAATATATAGATATTACTATAGGGCGTATGGATACTATTGCGCTTGAGATAGATGATGTCTATGTAGTCACTATGGAAGATTCGCAGAGAGCATTAAGTAAGATAGATACAGCATTAGAGCGAGTGAATAGTGCTCGTTCAAACATTGGGGCGAAAATAAACAGGCTGGAATACGCACAGAATAATATTAGAGTGACGAAGCAGAACACCATAGCAGCAGAGTCTCGCATAAGAGACCTAGATGTAGCAGCAGAATCATCTTCATTTACTAACAACCAGATACTCGTGAACGCAGCAGTGGCTATGCTAGCTCAAGCTAACCAATTGCCACAACTGGCTCTGCAATTGATAGGAAGATAAATATTGACAGCGTATCAGATAAAGGCTAATCTGACTAGCTGAAACTATGTTTATTGCGCCTATAGCTCAGTTGGATAGAGCAACAGACTTCTAATCTGTGGGTCGCAGGTTCAACTCCTGCTGGGCGCACTCAAAATAAATTATATTGGGAGCGATAGCAGATGAAATACAACTTCGCCGAGTTTGAAGAGAAGTGGCAAAACGCATGGGAAATGTCAAACGTATTCAAGGTGGAAATTGACAAAACAAAGCCCAAATATTATTGCCTTGAAATGTTCCCCTACCCATCGGGCAACATACATATGGGACATTTGCGCAACTACGCCATAGGAGACGTAACAGCCCGATATAAAACAATGCGTGGCTTTAACGTAATCCACCCGATAGGCTGGGACGCATTCGGACTGCCCGCAGAAAACGCCGCCAAGCAGAATAACCGCCACCCCGCCGAGTGGACATTCGCAAATATAGAGAAGATGAAACACCAACTCAAGCAGATGGGACTATCCTACGACTGGTCGCGTGAGGTGGCTACCTGCACACCCGAATACTACAAATGGGAACAAGAACTATTTATAAAGATGTGGGAACGCGGACTTGCATATAAGCGGAAATCTTTTGTCAACTGGTGTCCGTCCTGCGAAACAGTGCTTGCCAATGAACAGGTAGAGGACGGCAAATGCTGGCGTTGCTCATCAGAGGTGTTCCAAAAAGAGCTAAGTCAGTGGTGCTTTAAGATAACAAACTATGCCGATGAACTGCTAGAAAACACATACAGCAAGCTATCGGGCAATTGGCCTGAAAAGGTGCTAGTTATGCAACGCAACTGGATAGGTAAATCCACCGGTGCCGAAATAGTATTTGACGTGTCTGCAGAGCAAGACAAGACAGGAGTTGATGAAAAAATCACAGTATTCTCAACCCGCCCCGACACGTTATACGGCGCAACCTTTATGCTACTAGCTGCCGAACATCCGCTCTCTAAAAAGCTGATAGCTGGCACTAAATACGAGCCTGACGGCTTGAAGTTTATAGAGGAGATTACCAGCGAAACAAAAGAAAACCGCACTAACGATAAAGCAAAGAAAGGGTTTTTCACAGGCAGATATTGCATAAACCCCGCAAATGGCGCAAAGCTACCGATATACATAGCTAACTACGTCCTGATAGACTATGGAACGGGTGCCGTTATGGCAGTGCCAGCACACGATGAGCGCGACTTTGACTTTGCAACTAAATACAAACTGCCTATCATACAGGTAATAGACTCTGGGAATGCTGAACCGCTGACAGAGGCTTACACGGGGGATGGCAAGCTAATCAACTCTGACAAGCTGAACGGCTTGTCGGTGAATGAGGCAAAAGTTGCTATCAGTGAAATATTAGAGAATAATGGTAGCGGCAAAAAAACCACTACATACAGGTTGCGCGACTGGGGAATTAGCCGCCAACGCTACTGGGGCGCACCAATACCGTTTGTGTATTGCGATAACTGCGGGATAGTAAGCGTTCCCGTAGAGCAACTACCCGTTGAACTGCCAAAAGACATTGACTTTCGCGTGAACGGCAACCCGCTGGAAAGTTCAGCATCATTCGTCAATACCACCTGCCCTAAATGCGGCGCACCCGCTCGTAGAGAGACTGACACGATGGATACGTTTGTTGAGTCGTCTTGGTATTTTCTGCGCTACTGCTCACCACACCACACTAAAGACATGTTTGATAAAGATAGCGTGGCATATTGGGCACCTATAGACCAATATATCGGCGGAGTAGAACATGCTGTCATGCACCTGCTATACGCCCGCTTTTACACTATGGTTCTGCGCGATTTCGGATATGTGAGCTTTGCCGAACCATTCACTAGACTGCTTACACAGGGAATGGTATGCAAGGAGACTGAACACTGCGATGAACATGGCTGGCTATACCCCAGCGAGGTGCAAGATGGCAAGTGTATCAAATGTGGCAAACCCGTTAAACGCGGACGCGTGGAGAAGATGAGTAAGTCTAAAAAGAACGTTGTTGACCCTGATGAACTGCTGCGCGACTTCGGAGCTGATACAATTAGGCTGTTCTCACTCTTCGCCGCCCCCCCAGAAAAAGAGATAGAGTGGTCGCAAAGTGGCGTTGAGGGGTGCTACCGATTTATAAACAGGGTCTATCGGCTGGTAGATGCACATATTGAGCTGTTAAATAGCAACATTACCCCACTAGAAAAGCCTGCAGGCGGTGTCAGTGTAGAAATACTGCGGCAGACACACACTGCCATTAAACGCGTAACAGCCGACATTGAACGCTTTCAGCTAAACACGGCAGTTGCAGCCATAATGGAGTTTGTCAATGCACTATACGTTTCACAGACGGAGCTAGCAAGCGATACAGACAAGGGGGCATTTAAGTTCGCCATAGTCGCACTATTAAAACTATTAGCCCCATTCACCCCGCACATAGCTGAGGAGCTATGGGAACGCACAGGCAATAATAAAAAAGTAAAATTCATTAGCCGTGCTGATTGGCTGGACTACGATGAAACTGTGCTTGAACGCGACGAGGTGACATTTGTCGTGCAGGTGAACGGCAAACTGCGCGCGCAAATGAGCCTGCCGAAAACAATATCAGAGCAAGATGCCGTAGTCGCCGCACTTAAAGACGACAAAGTTCAGGCGCATATTGCAGGAAAAGAGATTGTCAAAAAAATATACGTTCCGCTAAAGCTAGTAAATATAGTGGTCAAATGAAACGCCAAGTTGTTTTAATAAAACATCTAGTTGCTTTATTGCCCATCCTACTTGTAGTTTTGACTGCTACCGGTTGCGGTTATTCGTTTGTCCGCCACGGGGACACTGGTAGCTTTCAGGGCAGGACGTTTTATCTCGCTGAGCTTGTCAATGATACAGACGACTACACTATTACACGAGAATTTCAGCGTAGCGTTACGCACTATTTGCAACTGTATGGGCTGACAGCCAGTGACGGCAGGGCAGACTACATATTAAGAATACGCTTAAAAGATATTGGTATTAGCTCGTCCATCCGCTCTGCCACTAGAGAAGCACGAACGTCTAGCCTTACACTGACATATAGGTTTATATTAGAAGATAGAACGGGCAAGACGTTATACGACAACACCCTATCGGCTAGAGAGGATTTCACGGTTGGCGATGAGATAGCCATATACAACAAAGCATATTCCGTAGCCTTTAACAACATTACAGAGACGCTCTTTACGAGCTTTTACAATAGCATCAAAATCATCCGTTAAGACGTTACTAGTCGGTAGCGACCAATTCGTCAACAAGCGGCTTGATGCTATTTGTGCGAGCCTGTCTGATTGTGAGCGTCATACATATTTTGCCGAAGATATTGATGGAGCTGAAAAACAATCAGAGTTTTTTAGTGCATTTTTGAGCGTAAGTCTGTTTGACGAGGGGAAACTATTCATTATCCGCCATGCGGAGAAACTAAAAGGAACAGACAAATTCCTTGCCAACACCAGTCGCTCAAACACCAGCTCAATTATCATAATCAGCACTGATGTTGCTGCCAGCAAGCAGTTGCAAACAGCGGCTAGCGATGCGGGGTTCACGCTAGAGGCAGAATCTGCAAGACGTGAAGAGGATAGCAACTTTTCATTTGTGAATGCATTCCTCGCCAAAGACCGCAAAAAATGCGCAGAAATTGCCGCTAAACTAGGTGAACACAAAGACGGCGAGCGGGCATTCTATCTACTAACTAGCTATATTGCAGGGCTATACTTTAAGCTGGCACTGCCGAAACTATATACAGCAAATAACCCGTTCTTTAAGGGCAAAAGCTACTTTATGCAAAGCGTCAATAACTATGCTAACCGCTGGAAAGCCGAAGAAACCGTTGGCATTATTAACACTATGCTTGAAATAGATACCGACTTGAAAACGGGCAAAATAGCTCCCGAATATATGCTGACAAATCTGCTAGGCTACTGCGCCAGCTCTATGTAAAATCTAGCTACTTCCTGCCCGTCTATATCAACCGTCACTGGGTATTTAGCCCCTTTATTATCCACCGAAAAGCGTGAAAGCATAGAACGTTTGGCAATAATAATCCTATGCTTTCTATCGTCCCCTGTGTTCTCACGGACATAGCTAGCCACCCAGCCACGCAGATTGACAGGCACATTAAGGGATTTGCCATCTTTCTGTATGTCTTCCAACGTTAGCGTATCTCCATCTTTCACTCGTATTATCCTTTCTGGAGCGATAGATTGTCGCTTGCCGTTTAACACTACACTAAACATATATCCTAGCTGCTGCTTTGGAGTGCTACCAGATTCTTTTACTGGTTGGTTCACCACTGACGCTACGGCGGCTGGTTGAGCAGCTCCTGCAACCACATCTAACGATACCTCTGCAAACTTTACGTTGTCTTTGCGGAAGACTACCTTTGTTGAGTAGTCAACCGTTAGCTCCTTGCCTTGGTCGTTCAGATTGCCTAAGCCCAATATGTCACAGGTAATGCCTGTGGTGTAGTTGCTCTCTATACCCTTGATAGAAACCTTGTCGCCCTTTTTGAGCTGCAATTTTTCGTTATTCTTTAAGTATTTGGAACTGCCATTAACCGTCACAAGCACCTGTTCCAGCTTAGCGGAAGGCACGTATATGGGCGGGTTTTCAGGTATAATATCCATTATCTTCATAAACTCGCCGATTACGTAGTTGTGATACAGCACTTTCAGCTCGTTAGAAGTTATATCTTTAGCTGTTTCTATCCCGAATGCGGGGATGCAATAGTTGCGCAAAGCATACCACGTAGCAGTTTTCTGCATCTCCTTAAACTTAGTTTTAGGGTCGTTTGTCATAGTGTTAAAATATGCTAGCATGTGCGATTTATTCTCTATACGGGCGTTAGCCCCCTCTAATGCACGCATAGCCATAGACTTGAGGTCTAACACCTTGCCGTCTTTGCAGATATACTTGTCATCATCCACTATTACCGATTGCCCAAACTTATTCGGGTTGCGCTGCTCGTTCACGTAGCTACTTGTGTGAAACCCCCAGCCGTCATGCAAGTTAAGAAAAATATCAGCCTTTGACATATACTCTATTATCACTTGAACAACTTTTACATCCGTTCTATCGGTCGCTTTAATATCATCAGTAAATAGACGATTCATATCGCCATCTGGTCCCCTGTTGTTCAACATTATTGACTTTAAGTTGGTGCGCGGCATTAGTATAAGGTTGCCCTGCTCCAGCTTAAAGTTTATATAGGAGTCGGCTGAAAGGAAGCCCCCCGGCTCGTCCCCCTGAATGCCACCTAATATCAGCATTGTCTTGCCAAGTCGCCTGCCATATATGGAATAAACGTGCAGTTCGTAGTCCGTTCCCTCAAAATAGACCTTGTGAACCTGTGATGGGCGTTTTACGTCCGCCGCTATGCAGTTAACGGCACCTATAAAACATAGTGCTAAAGCTATAACTAGACGCATTATCTAGCCCTCCAGTCTTCTGATTTAATCTTAAAACTACCCGGACATCCTGTGATTACAAGCGTCTTCATACCCTTGTCTGCGTTAATATCTGATATGTAGTCTTGCTTAAAACGGATAATGATAGCATTGCCGCCCAGCACCTGATGACTAACATCGCTGATATTGACGGCTATCTTGCCCGATTTAGAGAACAAGTCCCGCTTTGACTCCTCCCATGCCGCACGTCTAGGGAAACGCATATCATAAAAAGCCATATATTTGTCTATATCGGCTGAAGTCCATACCTTGAGCCAGTCTGCTAAGAAGGCATCCACCCCTGCTTTTATATGCTCAGTAGCTGACAGCATGCGCATTTCCTCACTAATCAACTTCTCCGAGCCGTTGTCATAGACTAGATAAAACTTCTTATGCCCATAAGTTATCATATTGTCAGCACAATAGAACTGGTTGAAATCATAGACCAGCGTAGTCGCATTCTGGCGATATATATTGACGTTGTCTAGCTTGACCAATTTATTCGGATATTGCGCCATCAGTTGTCGTTTCTTGTCTAGGTAGCTTTGTGCATTCCAGCCGGAATAGCTTGAATATTGAGGATGAACGTAGCCTTTGAACGTATCATAGTCGGCAGAGTTCCAAGCAGCTATAAACCTATTAAGCTCCGATAGATGTTTTTCACGGGTAGCTTTATATTCCGCACTTGTCATCATTTGAGCGTCATCTATAATAACTATAGGCATCCCGATATAAACATATTTTTGTATGCGAGCTAAGTCTTCATCTAGCAAGGCAACGCAACCTTGCGTGATAGGCTTGTCGCGCTCATCTGGGTTAAAGCCATGCAGCCAAATGCCCCCGCCAGTGCGCTGCATTATCCTATCTATAGGGTTCGGGTAGTTCGTAGGATAAGCAGCTATGCCATACATCTTACCCCAGTTGCCATAGCGGGCGAGCAACTCTTTCTGTGTTATGTGCGATATAATGTAATACACACCCTCAGGCGTTTTGCCATCGTGAAGTGCCAGCTTGCTACCTTCTGCCCGTCCAAGCATAACGTCTGCACTCTCTAATAGACGCTCTGTATCGCCAGATATTTCAAGGATATATATTTTTTTTAGTTTTTTATCAACAACCGCTGTGTAGTGCGGGAGTGCACCTGCACTCATAACATTGCCTATCAGCCTGTTTCCCGTAGCATCGGCGGCGCATAGCGGCACAGACAGCAACGAACATAGCAAAAATGCAAAGGTAAAATACATAGCCCTAAACATTGGGCTAGGGTATAGATTTTTTATAGATTTGTCAAATGCATATATTGTTCAAGTTAGCCGTCATATCCTAGCCGTTTGGAAATCTCCCCTGCAAACTTTTGCAACACGGGCAATATTTCATCTGTCATCTTTTTGTGACTCATACGACTAGAGGGTGCAGTTACCCCGAGCACCGCAACTGGTAAATTAGAACAATCCTTTATTGCAGTGCCTATACAGGACACACCTAGCTCATATTCCTCCTCGTCAAAGGCATAGCCCTGCGTCCTTATCTCCGCAAGCTTTTTCCGTAGTTCAGTGACGGTGGATATGGTATTAGGGGTGTACTGTTCCAGCTCTTCGGTTTGGTATAGCCTACTAAACTCTTCCTCAGTGCTGAATGATAATAGTAGCTTGCCTACTGCGGTGGGATGTGCAGGCACGTCGCGCCCTGCGCGAGATGCTACACGCACAGACTTAGACGTCTCTTCCAACCCCAAATATATGACCCTGTCTTCACGCAAGATACCGATATAGACAGATTCGTCCACTAGTTCAACAACTTTTTGCATAAACGGGTGCGCTAGCGACAACAAACCTAGCCTGTTTATAAACTTCTGTCCCAAGTCAAACACCTTTGCGCCTAGCATGTAGTTTTCTGTCTTTGTGTTCTGCTCTATGTAGCCTTTATCACAGAGTGTGGCTAACAGACGGAAAATTTTATTCTTATGCAGTCCCAGTAGCTTGGAAAGCTCCGTCACGCCAAGCTCGCTCCCATCAGTTTTTCTAAAGACCTCCAATAGCATTAAGGCATGTGAAACTGATTGCACAGACTGAATTTTAGCATTAGCGCGCATAATCTGTTCTCCTAGCGTGCGCGAGCTGGCTTCAGCTCTAAATATAGGTCTTTCAGGTGCACATACTTTTGCGAGTTGTGCAAGGTCGCTGCTATATCAGCATCGGTTACTTCACGCACTACTTTAGCTGGAAAGCCCATGAGCATAGAGCGCGGCGGGAATATTTTCTTCGGTGGCACCAGCGAGCCGCCACCAACAATACAACCATCAGGGATAACCGCGCCATCCAACACAACTGCACCGATACCAACCAGCACACCATTACCTATGGTACAGCCGTGCAGACAAACATTGTGCCCAATGGTGGTATCTTCCCCCACTATGCACGGCAAAGAGTCCTTTGTGACGTGCAGAACAGCGTTATCTTGAATATTGCTACCCCTGCCGATAGATATATAGTCAACGTCGCCACGAAGAACTACGCCATACCAGATGCCTACATCGTCAGCTAGACGCACATCGCCAACAACAGTTGCCCCGTCTGCAATGAATACACGCTCTCCGCGTGTAATCCCCTTTAATAACCTATTCCTGACATTTTCCACAGACTCGCTCCTTAAATGTTTGCCCTTAACAGTGGGAAATTTAGTCTCTCACGTAGTTCAAGATACCTTTCGGCACACAGTTTCGCAAGTGCCCTGACTCTGGCGATATAACCCGTCCGCTCGGTTACAGATATAGCATTCCTCGCATCTAGCAGATTAAACGTATGACTGCACTTCAGAGTATAGTCATAGGCAGGCAATACTAGGTCTAGCCCAGATAGCCTTTTAGATTCCTTTTCATACATGTCAAATAGTGAAAACAGCATATCAGTGTCGGCAACTTCAAAGTTGTATTTAGAAAACTGAACTTCGTTCTGATGATAGACATCCCCGTAAGTAATGTTTCTATTCCATTTTAGGTCATACACAGAGCTAACGCCCTGCAAATACATTGTAATACGTTCAAGCCCATAAGTAATCTCACCCATAATAGGCTTTAATTCTATTCCGCCGACCTGTTGAAAATAAGTGAACTGGGTAATCTCCATCCCGTCAAGCCACACCTCCCAGCCTAGTCCCCAAGCACCCAATGTAGGCGATTCCCAGTCGTCCTCTACAAAGCGAATGTCGTGTTTGAGCGTGTCAATAGATAGCTCTTTGAGGCTGTCTAGGTATAGCTCTTGTATATCATCGGGAGAGGGTTTCAATACTACCTGATATTGGTAATAGTGCTGTAGCCTGTTCGGATTCTCACCATACCTGCCGTCAGTAGGACGTCTGCTAGGCTCTACATAAGCGGCGCGCCAAGGCTCTGGTCCAAGCGACCTTAAGAATGTTGCAGGGTTGAACGTGCCCGCCCCTACCTCAATATCGTAAGGTTGATACACTAAACAACCCCTGTCAGCCCAAAAGTGCTGCAAGGTCATTATAACATCTTGGAAATACATAGCACTAATCTACCACGTTTTACGCGTGCTGTCCATTGATTTTTAGAGGACTATGGTATATGAAAATTTTTTAACTCATGTAATGCCACAGTTAAAATGCCCCTCAATTCCACAAGTTAAAATGCCCCTATTTAGGTGTTAAAGGTATGCTGTTTTCCGTTGTAAAATATAGAGAATGATTTATCAATGAATTCGCGGACGAGAACTTTGTTAACTCTAGGGGCGTGAACAGACTTGGAGGGTATTTGAAAGAAGTGTCCATTTTTTTGTATAGTCCAGTCATTACGCAGTTTAGCCAAACTTTCCAGATAGCAGTAGTCTTTGAGTTGCGCTTTAGCTGGTAGTTGGCGGTGGGCGTCAGGCACTGTTTCTTTGGGTATAGATAGCTTTCTGTTATGAAGTTCAAGGTAGTCTGGTAATGCTGTATTTGCTTCTTGTAGTGATTTTATCTCATTGAGTGCTAACCAAGGGATAAGCCTATCTTTGAGTGTCCTGTTGGAACGCTCAACTCTACCTTATCTGGATTGCTATTGCTCTTGTTGTTAGATGGCTTATCCTTTAAGCCGTGTTCTAACCCACTTAACCCAAATAAACGATACTTCCTAACCGCCCTTACTACAATTGACCTGTTAACCTTTAACCTCTCAGCTACTTCGTCATACGATAACTTGCCACTGAGCACATCCTCTACCCCTTTAATCTTGCCATAACTTCCCACAATACATACCCCTAATAAAAAATATATGAGGGGCATTTTAACTTGTGCAATTCACAGGGGCATTTTAACTTGTGCAATTACAAAATTTTTTAACTCATTGACATTACATTTTTGTGATGTTATATTTAACTATGGTTAAGAAGTCAGAACCGAACAGGCAGTATAAGGATAGCATGTTCACTAAGTTGTTTGGCAAGAAAGCTGCCGCGCTGGAGTTATACAATGCAATAGCTGGAACTAGCTACGATGAAAATACTAACATTGAGATGAATACTCTTGGCAATATCCTGTATATGGGGATAAGAAATGATGTATCTTTTATAATAGACGATAGGCTTGTAGTGCTGGTAGAGCACCAGTCAACCATAAATGAAAACTTGCCAGTTAGATTGTTATTATATATAGCTAAGATATATGATAGTGTGATAAGTGATAAAGACGTGTATAGGAAAGATTTAATTAAGCTACCTCGTCCAGAGTTCATAGTGTTATATAATGGTGCGGAAACTATGCCCAATAAGAAGATATTAAAGTTATCAAAGGCGTATGAGCTAGGGAAGAATAAAGGCAAAAATAAGATAATGCTTGATTTAGAGGTGCCTGTGTATAATATAAACAAAGGGCATAACGATAAGATTGTGAGCAAGGGGGAGACGTTAAGGGGCTATGTAGAGTTTATGGCAAGTGTGAGGGAGTATAAGGAACAGGGCGATGAACTGAATATAGCGATTAAGAAAGCTATAGAGGCGTGTGTGAAACGAGGAATATTGGTGGAGTTTTTACATAGAAATGCTACGGAGGTTATGGGTATGTTAAATGCAGAGTTCAATATGGAACTAGCTCAACAGGTATGGAAAGAAGAAGGCGAAAGAAAAGGTATGAGAGAGGGAGTAATGAGCACTCTATCCCTTATGGAAAGGGGTTTGAGTGTTGCCGAGGTCAAGAAACAACTATTAGGTAGCACAAACAAGGCTACAAAGAGCAAAAACACGACTAAAAAGGCTAAGTAGCAAATCGGTAGGACTAAAAGGTTCTGCATCGTCTCCAGCCAGCGTTGAGGGCTTGCCAATACTGTCGTCCTTGCGTGTGGCAACCTCAAGATACATTTTCTTGACAGATGCCAAAATTTCTCTAACAGAAAATTAGTGAATACATTATAAAATTGCTCCGTATTGACAATGCTATAAACTAAGCATATAATATTATGCAATATGAGGTATGATATGATTAGCATTGAGGTAGTGCCTATTTCCATTGTTATGCCAGAGGACGTTGACTACGATAGTTTCATAGCTATTGCACGGGGTGTGATAAGCGAAAATGGGGAAGTATTGACACGGTTAGCCGTGATAGAGTGAATCTGTGGCGATAGACAAAAATTGGGTCTTATCAATAAATGAAGAGATTGTAACCCAATATGGTGGCACCAGCGGTGTGCGTGACTATGGGTTGCTTGAAAGTGCTCTAAACAGGGCTGATACTATAAGGCATTATAAGCCAACAGCGAATATATTTGAGCTAGTGGCTAGTGTGTCTTACTCTCTAATAAAAAATCACCCATTTTTTGACGGCAACAAACGTGTAGGCTTTGTTGTCTGTGAGGCTATGTTAGCTATAAATGACTATAAGCTAGAAGTCTCACAGGACGAGAAGTATCAGCAGTTTATGGCTGTTGCTAGCGGTGTTGCAAGCGAAGAAAACCTTGCTCAATGGCTAGAAACGAAAGCAACCAAACTAGCGAAATGAGATAGCCCTATTGACAATGCTATAAACTAAGCATACAATATTGCGGAATAGAGGTATGATATGCTTAGCATTGAGACGATACAAGACAATATAAACCAGCTTGTTGGCAAGTATAATGTCAAGCGCATTCATCTGTTTGGCTCTTATGCCAACGGCAATGCGACTGACAGCTCAGACGTTGACCTATTAGTTGAGTTTAATATAGCTGTGCCTTCAATCTTTGCCGTGTTGGGTTTTAGAGAGGAATTACAAAATAGATTGCAACATGATGTTGACGTGGTTAGCTTGCCATTAGTAAATCCTAGTGCACTACAATATAGACAAGACAATAAACGTTTATGATAGACCGCGTTCTTGAACGGGCTACTATGACAGAAAAATGAAAGCTAAACTCCTATCTATATTATCTGCCCTATTGCTATTTTTATTCATAAATGCTTGCGACAAAAGTCCGCACTATACCACTACGGAGTTCTACCTAATGGGGACGATTGTGTCTGTTAGTCTGCCTGATGCAGATGCTAAGCTCGCAGGGGAACTGAACACTTTCATAAAAATGTTGTCTGATACAGTCTGGAACGACAGCAAAAAAATATCAACCACAAGCGGTGCCGTGCAGATAAACGAATTTACATATAGGCTACTAGAAAAAGCACCACAATACGAACGTTTGAGCAACGGCAGTTTCAACATAGCGATAGGCACGCTCACCAGTCTATATGGTTTCCCAGAGGGACCTTTCCGCACCCCCGCTACTAGCGAGATAAAACTGGCGTTAGAGCTAATCAAAACACGTAAAGTGGAGCTTCACGTTGCTAATGAGAGTTTTTTTGCTAATGGTAATGGTCTAAATGTTGATTTAGGTGGCTTTGCTAAGGGTAGCATCGTGGACGAAGGGGTTAGATTTTTACGAGACAAGGGACTCAAAAACTTTATTATAAACGCTGGGGGCGACCTATACGCCGCTGGTATGAAAAGCGAAAATACCGCATGGAGCACTGCTATTGCCTCCCCTGATAAGAAAAAGGAATATATCGCCAAGCTAATGCTTTCCAATAGGGCACTGGCAACCAGCGGCAGTTACGAACGGAACTTTACTGATACGTCAGGAAACGATGTGTCGCACATATTTGATGCTAAACTGGGAGCTATAGAAGGTTCTTACAAGAGTGTAAGCGTGGTCGCTGACACAGCAG
>BNUJ01000036.1 GCA_025997275.1 Deferribacterales bacterium | reverse complement strand
GCAGACCCAAAAATCTTTTTCCACCATTGCAAGCGGAATGTTCAGTTTCGTGGAAGTTTGCCCGAATAATTCCAAGCGTTCCGCGTCTGATAATTTTGCAAGTTTATCCATTTGCAATCTCCTTTGCCTTGCGGATTATATCAACCACCCAGCCCGCGACTTTATGCGATGACTTTTCAATTTTCACCCATTCGGCCGCCGTAAAGCGTTTTGCAAGCGTTTTTATAAAATCGGGTTCGCTGGCGTGAATCTTGCCCAGCGATTTCAGCGCTTGGATTACAAGGTTTGCCTGCTCGTTGCCTATGACGCTTTCGCGCAACATCCTATGGCGGAATTCAAGCGTGGTGTTTCCGATTTTGTATTTTCGCGGGCTTCCACTGGAAATAAAAATATAGCGCGCCGGCACCTGCGTTGAAAGATTCAGATAATTCAGCGCGGTATTGCCTTCGGGGAAAATCGCCCAGTTATATTTGCGGGCAAGCGCATAGGCGACCCGCTGTATGTCCGGCGCGACTATTTCCTGCAAGAGTGCGCTATACGACGGATAATAGTAAAGCCCCGGAAGAATGCGTGCAATTTTTCCTTCTTTTGCCAAATCGGTCAAAGAGCGGTCTATTTCCCAGCGTTTTAGGTCGGGTAGGAAATCAACAGCGGAGAACACCCAACCCTTGCCGCGCCCATAAATGCGCGAAAGAATGCGGTTTTTAGCGGTTTCTTTCATAATTCGCTCCTGCTATTTTGTAGAAATATAGCATAGTTTTTCTACAAAATCCAGCGACATTTAGTAGAAAAAATACAGAGTCTGCTATCTCGAACTTTCCATTTTCGGTGTTTTGATGTGCTGTGCTGACACGGATATAACCATAAGTCATAACAATATCCCCTCCAGTTATTGATATGACCATTGTATGCAGTTTGTAATTTTAACCAAGGTTAAAATAACACGTTTTTTACTCTAATAGCACGATTATTTTTAGAAGTCAAAGAAATGCTATGAGTCCCTATCCTAACCCTTCCCAGCGGTTTCACCGCCACCCCTCTTATATTCTCCCCCGACGGGGGAGCGTGCCGCAGGCACGAGGGGGGGGGGGGGTTATTAAATAATACAGAAAATAATAGTCCCTGAACGTCCCATAAGCACCTTTCAGGGTTTGTTTCGTTAGTGGTGTCCGTATTGAACTGGGGATTTATTTGCTCCTCCCCAACGCCTCCCTTTGCATAACCATATACACGTCCCTAGCGGTTTCTAGGTTTTCAATACGTTGCATTATTAAGGCACGTTCAACCTCATTAGTGCTAGGTGCTATTAAGTGTTTTAGGCTCTTTATGTTGTGTGCGCAGGAGTTATGAAAAGCGTCTCTAGGCAAGCCACCTTTCACACGATAAAAAGAACCTTTAGACGTATATGCTTTATCAACATCTTTATAATTGCCACCAGTCATAACTTCCAACGAACGAAAAGCGTCAGTAGCCGCTGACATCTGAGCCTCTAGTCCAGAGCCAATAAGTCTATTGTCGGTGTCTCGCCGTTCATATTCTTGACTTAAAAGAGCATATTCAGCCTGCCATATTAAATCAGGAGCTTTAATATTGCGAGCGGATATAAAAAGAGCTTTTATGGCTGATACAGCATCCAAAAGCATTATAAAGCCTCTTTGCGCTCCTTTCTCGGTGTTGTGTGTCTTTCTGCCAGTATGCAACAAAATAACATTATCAGCCATTTCTACGCTTATTTCATCATTGATTGAGCCAGTTTTCGCCATATCGTTCGTTAGCCTCCACTAGATTATATCCGTTGCGAATTAAAAAATCTTTGCCTGAAGTCTCCTTAAAAGCCATTGCCACACGTGGTGGCATTGGTATTTGCCTTATGAGTCTTGCCGCTTCCTCTTTTTTGCCTGCCTTTCTTAATTCAACGGCACGTTCCGCCAAGTCCATTTCCTCGTCAAGCGTTAGTTTCCTATGTTTCACAGCTTCCATATAGAACCATCCTTTATAGTTTGTTCATCCGAACAAACTGTTAGGTTACTATGCATAAGATATTTTGTCAAAAGTAGAAAATAATAGTCCCAAACGTCCCTTTAGCACCCTTTAGGGTTTGTCTCGTTATTGGTGTCTGTATATAATCATTATGTGCTTGGGGAAGGATACGCTATCTGGTTGAAATAAAGCTATAGCGGTCTGACAATTTGCAACTGATTTAATGACAACACCAATATGCTAGCGTTGGGTTCTGTTGTTGGTTTTGAGGTTGCACGGAAAAAAGTTGTTAGATTATCGGGTATCGTATCGCCTGATTGCACCTTGGTAAAAGATATTCCATTTTTTATTACTGGTTTTAAGGGTTAGTTAGAGATTAAAAGCTATTTTCAAGCTCCGATGGTGAGGAGAAAAATATCCTAATAGTCTCTGACTGCCCTTAGAAAACCATTCATACGTTCACAACGTAAGGGGTTATATGCGCCCTATAAGTTCAGTTAAGTAGTAGTTGCCCTTGTCTTATAGTTTGACAACTCCCCTAAAATACCTTAAACTACCCGTTATGAATAATATTTACGAGCGAATACTGGCTTTATCTAACGAATATTCTAACGAACTACGTCAGAATATGGCTATCCGCTTGTCTGATATGAAATCTGACGATAATTCACATTACTTGATATACCAAGTCTTGGGTATATCAACGAAAGAGGGACAGCTCATTGACGAATATCAGAACAAAGGACGTTTTCTATATAAATATGCTGGCTCGTTCTTGGAAGAGGCAACTATTTTATGCTTTGAATATAAGTATAGTATGGCACAAAGAAAGGTAAAAATAAAGAATACTGTTGGGGTGCGACCAGCTAAGTTTGAAATTGATTGTTTGGTGGGCAAAGACGCTTACGAGATAAAGTGGCGAGATGCCACCACAGATGGCGACCATATTACAAAAGAGCATACCCGCATTCAGGCTGTAAAGAATGCAGGCTATAAGCCTGTGCGGATAATGTTTTTCTATCCTAATCGCTCACAAGCTCAACGTATTCAAGAGATGTTGGCTAGCACCTACAAGGGCGTTGGTGGTGAGTACTATTTTGGAGACAAGGCGTGGGAAGTTATCAAGAGTAGAACAGATGTAGATTTGTTGGCAATTCTAAAAAAGATAGCGAAGAAAGGCTAATTATGAATAACATTATAAAGGCCGGCGATTGCAAAGAAAGTTTAAGGGAGATTTCCAGTAGTAGCGTTGATTTGGTCTATTTAGACCCACCATTTTTCACGCAGAGAACACAAAGCCTAAAAACAAGAGATAATAGTGGCGAGTATTCTTTCTGCGATAGTTGGGATAGCATACAGGATTATTGTATTTATATAAAAGAGAGGTTATTTGAGTGCAAAAGGGTGTTAAAAGAGACTGGGAGCATATTTTTGCATTGTGATAAGACAGCCTCTCACTATATCCGTGTGCTTTTGGATGAGCTGTTTGGTATGGATAACTTCCAGAGTGAGATTATTTGGCACTATAGACGTTGGTCTAATGCCAAGAAAGGGCTGTTGAACTCTCACCAGACTATTTTCTTTTATAGCAAGAGCAAAGAGTTTAAGTTTAATCATATTTTTGACGACTATTCGCCTACTACGAATATTGACCAGATATTCCAAAAGCGGGTTCGTGACACTCACGGCAAGACAACGTATAAAGTCGCAGAAAACGGCGATTACGAGCTAATGACGGGCAAGAGGGGTGTCCCGCTATCTGATGTGTGGTATATTCCATATCTAAACCCAAAAGCTAGAGAACGTGTCGGTTATCCTACACAAAAACCGCTTATTTTATTGGAACAGCTCATTAAATTGGTCACAGACGAGGGCGATGTAGTTTTAGACCCTTTTTGTGGCAGTGGCACGACTTTAGTTGCGGCAAAAATATTAGGCAGGAATTATATAGGTTTTGATATATCGGAGGATGCCATCCAGCTGGTGAAGAAACGGCTTGAAAACCCAGTGAGGACTGAGTCAAATTTGTTGAAAAATGGGGAGCAAGCCTATATAAATCAAGATGTGGATATTTTTAGGATACTTTGTGAACTAGATGCCGTTCCTGTGCAAAGGAATAAAGGCATTGACGGGTTTCTAAAAATAGATGACGAAGTCAAGCCCGTACCTATAAAGATACAGCGAAAAGATGAAAGTGTTGAAGTTGCTAAAAACTTGTTAGAACGAGCCTCTAGCAAGAATAAGTTTTTATGTAAGATTTTAATAAAAACGAATGAAAATCACGATATTTCGCTATTTGATTTAAGTGAGGATAACACTATCATCGTTGAACAGGTGGAGGATTTTATCGCCCACAAGCAAGATGTTGTGAGAGAATATCTTGGAGAAAGGGAGGGTTATTTATATGGCTAAAATCACTTTAGATTACAATTTAGCGGTTGCGAAACGTATCAAGGGTGGCATATCAGATGATGAGTTGAAAGCGTGTTTGGGACAGGCGGAGCTTGGCTTATCGCGCCTTGCTGACTTGGTGAAGTCGGGCGAGGTGGGCTTTCCGAACCTGCCGAAACAGGACACCACTACTTTTAAGGGCATTGCTAGCGAGATACGTGGGCAGTATAACGACCTTGTGGTTATCGGCATTGGCGGCTCATCTCTAGGGCTTGAGGCTATCACTAATGCGCTGTTGCCACTTGGGTATAATAGTTTGTCGTTTGACGAACGCGGCAAGCTACCCCGTGTATGGGTGCTGGATAACTCCGACCCCTCTGTGGCAAGCTCTATCTTGAAGTATTGCAAACCGAAAGAGACCTTTGTTTTAGTCATATCTAAGTCAGGTGCTACGGTGGAAACGGCGGCTAACTTCACTATAATAATGGATTTCTTGAGTAAAGCGGGCATTGACTTAAAAAAGCAGGTTATACTTATAACCGACCCGCAAAAGGGACCACTCTGCGAATATGGCAAAGCTAACGGAATGAGGATGTTTGACGTGGATAATAATGTTGGCGGCAGGTATTCTGTGCTTAGCCCTGTGGGGTTGCTACCAGCGGTTATATTAGGGCTTGATATAGATAAAATGCTTGCAGGGGCGTGCTCAGTGGCAGAGGGCGACAAGAAACGTATTCTCACTCTGGCGGCGATTTACATTCACTATCTGAAACAAAAGCCTATACACATTTTAATGCCCTATTCATCTAAGCTGCGCAAGTTTGCGGAATGGTTCAACCAGTTATATGGTGAAAGTCTCGGCAAACGCTACGACAGAGACAGCAAAGAGGTGTTCTACGGCAACACTACCGCCATAGCGTGCGGTTCTATAGACCAGCACTCGCAATTGCAGCTGTATATGGAGGGACCTAACGACAAGTTAGTTACGTTTATCGGCGTTTCTAGTTTTGAAAATGATATAAAGCTAAACGGAGAGTTGAATGAGGCGTATAATTACCTGACGGGGCATACACTGGGCGAGCTGTTGAACGCTGAACTTGCTACCACTGCGGTGGCGTTGTCGTTGAATGAACGTCCATCTGTGTTGCTAGAGGTAGATAGGATAAACGAAGAAAGTCTCGGCGCACTCTTTATGCTGTTTGAATACGTAGTGGCGATTGTGGGACTTGCGGCTAACATCAACCCATTTGACCAGCCAGCTGTTGAGCTTGGCAAACAGTTTGCTTATGGGCTTATGGGCAGGAAAGGCTATGAGGCTAAAAAGGCTGAATTTACTCAACTAAATGCTAAATCTGAGGAACATATTATTTAGCCCGCCTTTGCTGGACATCGGTATCTGGCAAAGGTTAGTGGGTAAGCGGGTGTTGGTGGCGATATCTGGCGGGAAAGATTCGCTTGCCCTCGCTAGCTATATGGCTAAGTATCAGGCTTTGGCAGGCTGGCAGCTATCAGCCTGCTACGTCAATCACCACTTGCGTGGCGAAGAATCTTTTCGGGACGAGCAGTTTTGCATGGATTGGTGCACACAGAACAACATTCCATTTAGCGCAGTTAGCGTCAACGTGGCAGTTCAGGGGCGTGGAGTGGAGGACGCGGCACGGCGGGTTCGCTATGATGCCCTTGTAAATGAAGCTAAACGGCTCAACTGCACATATATAGTAACCGCTCATACGACAGATGACAGATTAGAAGGCTTTTTTGTTGATTTGCTGACGGGTGCATCAATGTATACGCTGGGTAGCGTGGCGGAAACTAGACAGATAAGCGTGGATGTCACGCTAGTGCGCCCATTTCTGAATATTACGTCTAATATGATTTCAGAATATCTGGTTGCAGAGGGACTGACGCCAGTCTTTGATAGCACCAATAATAATACTGGCTACACGCGCAATATGGTAAGACTAAACCTGTTGCCTGCTTTGCGACAGTCTTTGGGCGAAGCTCGTTACGAACACCTACAAACTATGATACGCCGGTTGCAACAAAATTCTGCCCATGCTAATGCGTTAATGGCGGATATTATAGGAAACACGGTTGGACTGCTCAGCTACCCCGCTGAGGGGGGGCTTGTGGTAGACAGAGAAATGTTCTGTGGGTTGCCTTCTGAATTACAGACTTACCTGCTAGGTAGCGAACTTTCGCGGCTAGTTAGGGTTGACAGGCGACATATAATGGCGATACTGGAGCAACTTGGACACACCCGTTCAAACCGTATTAGTTTGCCTGATGGCTACGTCTGTGAAATTACCCCTAGAAATATTAGGCTGTTCCATATAAGTTTAGTTGCACCATTTAGCATAGCCTGCAGTGGTGCGGGACTATTCACAATAGATGACCAACGTAAGGTCATATTAGGCAGAAGACTTGCTAATGGGGGTGATATAGTGGTGCGTTCGCGGCGGGACGGCGATAAATTGGGAGCTAATAAGCTTAAAACACTTTTTGAGCGGAAACACCTTGACATATACGAGCGAGATAGGGCAATATTAGTAGAGTCTGCTGGTACTCTTGTGTGGGTGCAATATATATCAGTGGCTAATAACGATGTGGAAGTGATTAGTGACGAATGCTGATAAATTGACTGAGTTTATATCAGAGGTGGCTTTACAGGCACGTGTTTCGGAGCTTGGCAAGCAGATTAGTGCCGACTATGCGGAGAAGAATCTCCTTGTGATAGGTATCTTAAAGGGTAGTTTTATATTTATGGCAGACCTTGTCCGTGCCATAACGCAACCTGTTGAGCTTAGTTTTATAACCCTTTCCAGCTATCATAATGCGTCTAAATCATCTGGGGAAGTGCGCCTTAGTTGCGATGTTGATATGTCCATCAGGGGGAGGGACGTTCTTATTGTTGAAGATATTGTTGACAGCGGCAATACAATGAGCTATCTATTAAAGGTTCTTCAGATTAGGGAGCCTACCAGCCTAAAGGTATGTACCCTGCTAGATAAGCCGTCCCGCAGACAGACGCCTGTTAGTGTTGAGTATTGTGGCTTTCAAGTGCCTGATGAGTTTATAGTCGGCTATGGGCTTGACTATGCTGGTAAATATCGCAATTTGCGCAATATTTCCGCTATAAAATTAAACTAGGAGTAGTTAATGTATAAAAATATAGCTTTATGGATAATCATCGCCCTTGGTATGGCAATGATGTATCAGTATTTCAATGAGTCTCATAGTGTAGATTTGCCGTATTCTGCATTTATATCGCAGATAAGCAATGGTAGCATTAAGAAAGTCGCCATTAAAGAGAATAAGATTACCGGCGAAGACACATCGGGCAAGCGGTTTGAGACTTATTTTCCAACTGATGAGCAGCTAATCCCCATGTTGAAAGAGCGTGGCGTAGAAATCCACGTTATTCCGACTGATACCACTATATATATGATACTCTCGTGGGCACCAATGATATTGCTAGTTGTATTTTGGATGTTCTTTATGCGTCAAATGCAAGGTGGTGGCAAAGGCGGGGCGTTTTCATTCGGCAAAAGCAAGGCTAAAATGCAAGATGCCGACAAAAACAAGGTTACTTTCAAAGATGTAGCTGGTGTTGAAGAGGCTAAAGAAGAACTTGAAGAAATTATAGACTTTTTGAAAGACCCTAAGAAATTTCAGAAACTGGGTGGCAAGATACCGAAAGGCGTTCTGCTAGTGGGTCCTCCGGGAACTGGTAAGACGCTTTTGGCAAAGGCTGTTGCGGGCGAGGCGGGTGTCCCTTTCTTCTATATGAGCGGCTCTGATTTCGTTGAAATGTTTGTTGGCGTAGGTGCATCGCGTGTGCGTGATTTATTTGAGCAGGGAAAGAAACACGCCCCTTGCATATTGTTCTTAGATGAGATAGATGCAGTCGGCAGACACCGCGGGGCGGGGCTTGGTGGCGGACACGATGAGCGTGAACAGACCCTAAATGCATTACTAGTTGAGATGGATGGTTTTGATTCCAGTGAGGGCGTTATAATGGTAGCCGCTACTAATAGGGCGGACGTGTTAGACCCGGCGCTGTTGCGTCCGGGGCGGTTTGACAGAAAGGTTATTGTTCCTAACCCCGACTATCGTGGCAGGCTTGCTATACTAGAGGTTCATGCAAAGAAAGTGCCATTAGCTGATGGCGTGAAACTAGATGATATAGCTAAGGGAACGCCCGGTTTTGCTGGTGCGGAACTAGCCAATCTAATAAATGAGGCAGCATTACTGGCAGCTCGCAGAAACAAAGAAAGGGTTGATATTGCTGATTTAGAGGAAGCCAAAGACAAGGTAATGATGGGCAAGGAGAGACGCAGTGCTGTTATCAGCGAAAGAGAGAAACGCAACACTGCCTATCACGAATCAGGGCATGCGATTGTGGCTAGGATGACCGCAGGTGCAGACCCGTTGCATAAGCTAACCATAATCCCGCGCGGAGCGGCATTGGGACTAACGATGCAGCTACCACAGGACGATAAATACACTATTACAAAAGATTATCTGCTCGGCAGAATCTCTATAATGATGGCGGGGCGTGCGGCTGAAAAGCTGGTGTTTGACCACTACAGCACAGGTGCTTCAAACGACCTAGAGCGGGCGACTAAGATTGCGCGCAATATGGTAACCACATACGGTATGAGCGATAAGGTTGGTCCTGTTACTTACAGCAAACACGAGAACACGGTATTTTTAGGCAGGGAGCTTTCCAGCGGCGCGCTTGATTACAGCGAACAGACGAAAGTTTTAGTTGACGGCGAAATATCTGGTATCTTGAATGGTTGTGCTGACGGGGCTATGAAGATATTGTCAGGGAATAGGACATTGCTTGACAAAATGTCTGATTTGCTGATGGAGCAGGAGACCATAAATGGAGACGATGTAACTAAGCTAATAAACGAGTATGCTGATGAAAAATGGCGTGAAGTGGCAGCTAAAAACCTTGCAGAGCAAGAAACGGAGAATAGCGAACGCAATAAATAGCGTTGGTGCCGACCCCTACGCCCAGAAGATGTGGGACAAAGGGGTCGCTCTTGCCGTAGAGGTAAAAGACTTGCCAGTCGGGGCGGCAAATATCCTGAAACAGGAGGCACTAGCATCAGGGATAGACGCCGCCGTTGCACATGGCACGATTAACGCAGAGGTTGCCACCACAGATGCCGTAATAGTCGGCACTATTCGCGGCTTTCGCTACCTAGCCGAGCGACTGAAACGTCAGCCATACAGCCTGCCCGCCCTTGCTGAAGAGCTAACGACTATTATAGAGCGCAAATCTAATGACGAAAACGGTAACAAGGCAAATAGTCTTTTGATTAGTGGTGTTGAACTGCCACTAGACAGGATTCACGTTATGGGCATAGTCAACATTACCCCTGATTCGTTCAGCGATGGTGGCAAATATACTGACAAATCAGCTTGGACGGAGCGCATAAGGCAAGTAATAGACGAAGGGGCAACCTTTGTGGACATCGGCGGTGTTTCAACCCGCCCTAACTACACCGAAGTGTCGTTAGATGATGAATTAAAACGTGTTCTGCCCGCTGTGGAAACTGCACTTGCTATTATCGGTAACCGTAAAGACGTGTTCGTATCAGTGGATAGCTGGCGTGTAGAGGTATTGGAGCGAGCATTGGCACTGGGAGCACACTTAATCAACGACCAGTCGGAACTTGCAGATGAGCGACTTGCAGAACTGTCCGCTAATACTGGTGCAGCGTTATGTATAATGCACAACTCTGAAAGTGATGTTTGCTATAGGCTAGCTGAGCGAGTGCAAAAAGCCACTTCATTGGGCGTGAACCCTCGCTCAATAATATTAGACCCGGGCTTTGGTTTCGTTAAAGATGTGAACAAAAATTATGAAGTTTTACGCTATTTAGGGGAGTTGTGCGATTTGGGTTATCCCGTTTTGGCTGGCGTTTCGCGCAAGTCTATGATAAATGCCGCTGTCAATAAGCCTGTCCCAGCCGATAGACTCTATGGAACGCTAGCTGCTGAGGTAATTGCTGCTATGAATGGTGCAAAGATTATTCGCACACACGATGTTGTTGCATGCGTGGATGCAATGAGGGTTGTGACTATGGCTAGATAGTTTGCGTTGTGTCATTTTTTTTGCTATTGTAGCCTATGGATATATCACAGCTATCAACAGAGTATATAACATCTGATGGGGATAAGCTTATACTTGATACTCGTGAAGGTTCGCCTACTGCGGGGCAGTGGATACTTGCGACTGAACTGAATAAAGGGCTAAACACTAAAGCGACAAATACCAAAAAAGCAAACACCACCAAAACAGTGACCACTAAAAAGGCAACCACTAAAACTACAACAAGTGCTAGCAGCTCTTCATCCGTAGGTGATGTCTTTAATCTTGTTCTAATCTGCTTTTTTCTCTACCTAGCCTATAAGGTTTTGCGTAAGGCTTGCTCTATTATTTATGGCATATTCACGTCACTATTCCCCGATAGTTCAGAGAGGGTCTATGCTCTGACTGAGGAAGGGTATCAGCATTTTGAAAACGAGCGGTATGAAGAGGCTGTCGTGGCATATACCCGTGCGCTAAATATAGACCGCAACTATAGTCCTGCTCTAAATGATAGAGGGGCTTCATACATTGAGCTTGAGCGATATGACGAGGCGATAACAGACCTCACGCGTGCAATAGAAATAAACCCTAACTATGATATAGCATTGAGAAATAGAGCCTACGCCTATGTGCAGACGGGGGACTATGCGGCGGCTGAACGCGACTGCCAAAGGATTATCAAACGTGGTAAAGATTCCGAGCAGATAAAGACTGCCAAAGCTATTCTTGAGCAACTACCGAACACAAAGTCTGCTGAGAACACACATAAGGAGCAAAAGTCCAAACCTAATAAGACTACGGGTCCAGCCACAAAGCCTACTAAAACGTTAAACGAGTTATTGGCTGAATTAAACTCACTAACAGGGCTAAAGGGTGTCAAGGCGCATATAAATGAGCTGATTAGCAAGCTAAATACTAATAAACAACGGCAAGCGCAGGGCTTAAAGGCTGTCTCAACATCACTGCACATGGTTTTTTCTGGCAACCCTGGCACGGGCAAGACGACTGTTGCTAGGCTACTTGCGGAAATATATAAGGTGCTCGGTATTCTATCGGGCGGGCAGCTTATTGAGGTTGACAGGGCGGGGCTGGTAGCGGGCTATATCGGGCAGACGGAGATAAAAACTAAAGAGGTTATTGATAGTGCGATGGACGGCGTCCTATTCATTGACGAGGCTTATGCGCTAGCCAAAGGGGAGAGTAGCAGTAATGACTTCGGGCAGAATGCGATAGACACGTTATTAAAAGCTATGGAGGACAATAGAGACAGGCTTATTGTGATTGTAGCGGGTTATGATGCTCCGATGAGGAAGTTTGTAAAGTCAAATCCAGGGCTAGAGTCGCGCTTTAATACATTTATTCATTTTGATGACTTCAACGGGGACGAGCTGTGCGATATATTCTTGAGACGGTGTAAGGAACACGACTTTAGGCTAGACGCCGATGCGCAAAAGTATGTGCTGAATTATTTGCATCGGCTATATAAGGGGCGTGGCGATAATTTTGCAAACGCACGTGAGGTGCGCAACTATTTTGAGCGCGTTTCTAACCGCCAGTCCATTAGGTTGGCAAAATTAGATGAAGACAATGGTAGTAAGAAACTCAGCAAAGAGGAGTTGCAAACATTAACCGTTGACGATTTACAGGTTGAGGGGGCAGAGCGCAGTGAAAAAACGTTAGATGTTCTGCTAAATGAGCTGAACTCATTAACAGGCTTAAAGGGTGTGAAAGGGCATATAAATGAGCTAATTAGCAGGTTGAACACAAATAAAAAGCGACAGGAACAGGGCTTAAAGGTTATTCCAACGTCGCTACATATGGTCTTTTCGGGCAATCCCGGCACAGGCAAGACGACTGTTGCTAGGATACTAGCTAAAATATACAGGGAGCTTGGAGTTCTGCCGAAAGGCGAACTTATTGAGGTTGATAGGTCGGGGCTAGTGGCAGGCTATATTGGACAGACGGAACTAAAGACTAAAGATGTCATTGACAGTGCTATGGGCAGTGTTCTATTCATTGACGAGGCTTATGCTCTAGCGAAAGGGGGGCTTGGCAATGACTTCGGGCAGAATGCGATAGATACGTTATTAAAAGCTATGGAGGATAATAGGGATAGGTTTATCGTGATTGTTGCGGGCTACGATGAACCGATGAAGCATTTTGTGGACTCAAACCCGGGTCTTAAATCGCGGTTTAATACGTTTATATTATTTGAGGATTTTAACGGGGATGAATTATATGAAATATTCTACAATATGTGTCGCAAAAATGATTTTGTGCTAGACGAAGTGGTGCAAAACTATGCACGGAACTATTTACAGAAACTATACAATAACAGGGGTGATAACTTTGCAAATGCCCGTGAGGTGCGCAACTACTTTGAACGTGTATCTAATCGTCAAGCTCTTCGGCTGGAAAGGCTTGATGTTGATAACGGCACAGAGGAGCTGAACAAAGAGGAGCTGCAAACGCTCACTATTGAAGATTTAAGCGAATAGCAAAGGGACTTTTTGTTGCCTAACCCCGCATAGCAAACGGCGATTTGCCGAATATCCCTTTGTAGCGTAGTGCAAGTGTGCCGATAACTAGAACGCCTGCCGTAGCAACTAGCAAATCCATATTTATTATTGTTGATTTTGCTGTTATCTCTGCGGCTATATACTCTGGCGTCTGCGGAACAAGCCCGTGCGTGCTAGACTGCAATATAATAGACGATATTTTAGGTGCACCGAACGCCGCAAGCCCCATAAATGTGTAATACATACCTATACTGCGTCCCTTGCGGACTGGGAAATATTCACTGAGCAATGCTGCCCCCGTCTGCA
>BNUJ01000035.1 GCA_025997275.1 Deferribacterales bacterium | reverse complement strand
GCGTATGTAGCTGCAGAGTATCTGCCTGCGGCAGGTGTTCAAGCTAAGGGTGCTGTGGCATTTACAACCTTTGACTCTAAAGGCTGGGATGATACTGCTGAAGATTATGTGGCTAAGGATGAAACCGCTGGTTTGTTTGGTGTTTATGCTGATGTGGCTTATGTTACTGACAAATTCACCGCTGGTTTTACTGGTGCTTATGGTAGCTACGACAAGAAAACTGGCAAGGCATTCTGGTTTGGTGGCGACTGGAACAAGGCTGCTATAGCTGATGCTGGTATGATAGACGGCGATGGCATAGGCGGTATGACCGCTCTGTATTTATATGCCGATGTTAAACCTATTGATGCTCTAAAGGTTAGTGTAGTAGGTGCACAATTCATATCTAACGTTGATAAGGATTATGGTCTACAATCAACTACCCAAAGTAAGCGTTTAGGCACTACTCTCAATAGCTATAAATATGTAATAAGCGATAAGTCAAAGATAACTGAGTTTGACATTGTAGCTAAGTATAGCCTGACTAAGGCTACATACCTAGAAGCTGGCGTTGCTTATGCCAAGTATGCTGATATATATACAGACGCTTACGGCGACTATGTAGATTCTATTGGTGGCTCTGATTACGAGCACGATGCTGACGCTACGCAATTGTGGCTGACGCTAGGGTCTTCATTCTAGTCTGTAGCTAATAGCAACGACTAAAGGTTGACTAATAAAAGCCCTCCCCTGACGGGGAGGGCTTTGTGCTAATTCTTATCTGTGTTTGCTTTTTTCCCGTGAATGAATGATGTGACTATTTTTGATTGTTTTGATTATGCTGGTCTTTGATTTGCTGGTTGCTCATTCATAGCCTTTTTAATGTATCCGCCTACATTTTGCCAATAGGAATATATAGCCTCACTGTGGCTATTGCGGGCATTTATAACTCTGTCAACGTTCGCGCGCGTAATATCGCCGTTGAAGTCAAACATCTGACCCAACCCGACGACAAATGCATTAGTGTTAGTGTTTAAGCTCATAACAACCCCCATACATAGATATTGTAACAAGATTCAGCAGAAAAAGCAAGTGTAAGGAGGTAAGCTTCAACTTGTATTTAGCATTAAAAAATGATAAGTTAGAGATAGACAACAAAGGGGGTGTTATATGTATGAAGAAGTAGTAGCAGATGCAAAACGTGACGTTGCGGTTACGGACGTGGAGCTAGACCCAGACGCTGAATTGAAAAGATTAGAGAAAGAGGCGTATTGGGAATACGTTAGGAGAGCACTTGCTGTTGGAGACGCACAGATAGCTAGGGGTGAAGTGGTTGAAGGTTTTGAATTTCTGAGAAACCTCAGAGAAAAGTATAATGTATGAGCTGGTTATATCTGAACCTGCTGAGCAAGATTTAGATAGTATAGTATTATACATATCAACCAAATTCTTTAACCCGCAAGCAGCTACATCTCTAGCCGAACACCCCGTTAATGTTCCCTGTTTGCCAAAGAGCAAGGGCTTATCACAGAGCCGTTGTTGATAATTATCTAGTGTTTTATGGAGTTGAGGAGGCTATTAAACGGGTTACTATTCACCACGTCTTATATGCAGCTATGGACTATCCAAGCATACTGAACCCCATCGCCAACGGAGGTAATGGAATATGAAGGAATCTTTAGAAGAAAAGCAGGAAACTAAGCGCATCCTCGCTGAAGTCAGGGCGATAAAGGCAAGGCTTTCTAAGAAGCTACAAGCTATGACACCAGAGGAAAGAGTTGCCTATTGGGCTGGACAGGACGATAGGATTAGAAAAAATCACCCAGACTGGAAGAGCAATGAAAAAACACAAAAGGCAATATAAGGGGGTGTTATATGTATGAAGAAGTGGTAGCAGATGCAGAACGTGACGTTGCGGTTGTAACAACGCCCCATTGCAATAATACAATGGGGCGTGTTTATAGTGTGTGATATTACTTTTTAGTTAGAGCTTCCTTTAGGCTCCATTAACTTCTTGGCACCATTCACCGCTAGCACTACCGCTAGAACGAATAACAATACCCCGAATATAATCTGTAAGCCGTGGGACTCAAACTTCGCCGTACCAGCTGCAAACCTCTGCACATTGCCATATACAGACATAGCCAGTGCAGTCAACGTAGCAAACAACATAAACGCCGTAGGGATAAATAACATTTTATTATTTCTGCCTACCTTGCCAAGCCATAACGACACACCCAGCAGAGCTAACGCCGCTAACAGCTGATTCGCCGAGCCAAATAGCGGCCAGATATTTTGATAGCCATTCGTAGCTAGCAGAAACCCAAAACCCACCGTTATAGCAGTTGATACATAGTTGTTCACAAGCAACTTGCGTAGCGCAGACGGCTCGCCCTTCGCCTCATCTAGCGTAAAGAACTCCTGAAACATATATCTGCCTAGACGCGTTGCCGTGTCAAGCGAGGTCAGTGCAAATGATGCTATCGCTAGTATCAGCACAGTATACGCCACATCGCGTGGCATGCCTACAGTAGCTACAAAGTTTGCCACCCCGTTTGCAAATATCATAGGTGGCGTGCCCGTTAGCTTAGAGCCGTTCACATACACACCTACAGCTATCAGAGCCGTAACAGCAAGACTAGTTTCAATCAACATTGCCCCATAGCCGATAGGTTTAGCATCAGCTTCGCTGTCCAGCTGCTTAGCGGTGGTGCCAGAAGATATCAAGCTGTGGAAACCCGATATTGACCCGCAGGCTATAGTGATGAACAGTATAGGAAACAGCGTCCAGCCCGGTATAGGCTCCCAGCTAGTGAAAGCAGGCAGGCTTATAGTAGGATTGCTAGCTATAATGCCAACCACAGCCATAATCATCATTGCATATAGCAGGAACGAGTTTAAGAAGTCGCGCGGTTGCAATAGTATCCACACAGGGGTAACCGATGCGACAAATATATAACCAAGCACGATATACATCCAGACAGGCTTGGTCAGGTATATAGGGAACTTCATTCCCAGCCATACGCAGAGCACAACGAGAGCAATACCCAATGCACATGATTTAACCGTGCTTTGGCTGATACGTGATAGTATAAGCCCGAATATAATAGCTACAAATACAAATATTATAGATGTAGATGCTGCTGAAGCGTTCGGCGTAAGCTGTGCGCCGTCCTTTGTAAAGCCTACAAATGTGCTGGCAACAATGTCAGCAAAAGCCGCAACCACCAGAACTAACGTCAGCCACGAGAATATAATAAATAGGCGTTTGCCTGAAATCCCCAATGTCTGTTGGATAATAACCCCAATAGACTGCCCTTTGTTGCGCACAGACGCAAACAAAGAGGAGAAATCATGCACAGCACCAATGAATATGCCGCCAATAATCAACCACAAGAACACTGGCACCCAGCCAAAGACTGCCGCCATAATAGGACCATTGATAGGTCCGGCACCCGCGATGGATGCAAAGTGGTGACCCATCAAGACAGGAGCCTTTGTGGGAATGTAGTCAATGCCGTCCCTCATAGTGTGCGCAGGAGTGGGCTTAGTAGGGTCTATACCCCATTGACGCGCAAGCCAGCTACCATAGCAGATATACGCTATAGCAAGTAGAACTAATGCTAACAACAAAATAACAATTGCGTTCATAATAACCTCATTTACTTAATATATCACACACATTATTCTTTAACGATTTGCCATCCCTGTTGCTTACGACACTGCGGATGTTCACCTTGCCCCCGCCGACATTATCACTGTCTAATACCACCGCCACTACATTAGCTACCGAATAGCCGTGAAACCAAAAACGATACATCTTGTATTGACTAAACTTTTTAACCTTTCTAGCAACACTCTCATCAATGCTGCCACATAACACCACCATGCTGATATAGGAATACATATGCTCGCCATGTGGCTTGACAAGCTCCCTCTCTGCAACCTTTGCAATATCTACAATAGCCTGAAACGCTTGCTCATCAATACGCTCAAATGAAAGTATGAATAGATACTCGCTACCCTCACTCACACCGATGATAGCCTTTTTCATTAAAACATACTTCTCTTTGCGGGCGTGGAACTCACCAAACACAGGCACAACTATTTGCTTTGCCTGCCCCGTCTGCCCTAGGCGATAATCTCTCTTAATATCAAAATACGCAACATACGCACTGGCTAGCTTTTCACTAGCCGTGCGCAGAACATCATTAAATCTATCCATTTATCAGACCTATCAGAGTATAAAGTCTCATACTCTAACATAAATAAAAGATAAAAACAAACAATTATTTTATTTTCTTTGTCAACCGTATAGTCCCACTATTTTTACTTCATAGCATTGTCAAGCGCATCTATAGCATTTGTTGATATAGTTATAGACTGTGTCAGGCTCTGCCTAGCAAGTGCAGGGTTGTGGAAACCATCTGAGTTTTCTGCCGTCCAGTATTCCCACAATATATGCGCCTGAGAATGCGCCTTGCGAGCCGCCTCCAACACTTCAGGGCTTACATTCGCCCTATTAGCCTCGTTTATCTTATCAATTAGCGTTGACAGCCAGAACTCCGCCTTGCGCATACGCCCCTTAGTATAGGCTTTCACAGAGTCCATAGTGTAAATAGCCTGCTCTTCCGTCCACTGACTATGACAGCCCGACTTCAAGCACGCCGCTTTTGCTATATGTCGCGGAGATTGCGCAAAGTGGTCGGTGAACTTGCCACCCTCTCCCTTAACGCTCATCTGCGTATGGCAATCCGCACAACCAACGCCAAGTTTAGAGTGTGTAGATTCATAATACGTTTCAAACTCTGGATGCTGTCCTTTCCACAGGGGTGCGCCGTCAAATTTGTTCTTAAAATCTACAAACTTTATATCTTCATAGTAGTGAGTGTATAGCTCTAGCGCATTTTTCAGCGGATAGTGATTGGTCAGCCTGCTGTTAAAGCCAACAGGTTCGCCCGTCTCCGCATTAGTCCCTGGGTTGCAGTTATACTCAACGTGGCATTGTGCACACATCAGCCTGCTATCTGGCTTATCTAACAGGGCAATCTTGCGCTCGTAGCCACGCTCACCCATAGTGATAACCTCTATCTTGGTGCGGTTAGCATCCCGTGTATATACGTTGTCGGCTGTTTCATCGCTCAGTGCCTCAATGAGCGCGTCCCGTATGATACGCGGTTTAGCCGCATGAGGGTCGTGGCAGAAGAAACAGTTAATGCCGTAATTGGTGCTCTTTGCCATTTGCACTGAATTGGATGTCCTGCTCCACTTAGCACCCACATCAGGGTCGCCCATATATGCCCAATCCAGTATATGGTCAGCCGTCTTACAGTTTATACATACAGGGTTGTTAGCAGTCGCAGTTTGTGGTAGGAATGACTTTTGCCCTGGCTCCTCTGGGTGTGTGTCTTCAAGTATATCCCACACTCTGCCCGTTTCCAGCACATATTCCCAGCCGTGTTTTGGTTGAAATCTGCCGCCGAATGCGCGGTCAACAACATATTGGTCTATCAACATCAACGCATGCGGGCGGGTAAGTGCATGCTCTTTTGTAAAGCCGTGCGGTGCCATAAGCTTATCATACCAAACGGGAATTCTGTTAGTAGGTTGTGATTTTTCATCACGTGCAGGGCGGTGGTAGCTAACCTGCAACATTGTGTCCATCTGCTGTGCATGGCACTGTCCGCAAGATTGCCAAGAGGTGTCGGTTCCCGGTCTATCGGCACTGTCCGCTAAATGCGCCGCCAGCTCAGTGTGGCAGGATATACAATTGACATCTTTATGCGTGCCCGACTTGTGGAGTGTGCCGACTGTATCGTGACACTCAAAGCATTGCGCTAGTTTGACCTTGCTCTGCCCTTGCGCGGCTTTGCCAGCCTCTATAGCAAACTCTGCAGCTGTGTCAGCACTGCCATCCGCCGCTTTTTTGCTAGTCTTGGTCGTCCTAGTGCAGCCTGCCACTAACATTACAAGCGTGAGCGTTGCTACTGATGCAAGTAGTAAAACTTTGGTTTTCATCTGTCAGTCTCCCCATTTATCATTCTACATCGCGCAGAATTCTTGAGTCAGCCCTTCGCGCGCCTTCTTTTCATCTAAAACACCTTGTGTTATATACACTGCTGCATAGAATATTGATACATAGTCTCTGCCAACGCTATCTTGTATTGCTAACATCTTCTGCTCATCTTTACCTACAAAGCGCGCTACACCCGACATCAACTCACTATACCAGCTATCCAACGCCACTTGAGCTTCGCTCTTATCGCGATAGACTATATCCATCGCTTTCTTTATGTCTTTCACATCACGAGTGTTAGCAACATTAGTGTTATTTGTAGCGTTGTCTAGTCCAAGCTGGGCGGTTTTCTGTCGGAGCATAGCGAGGTTCTCGTCTAACAGCCAGCGGGCATCGTAGCAAGCAAGCCTGTAGTGACCAGTCTTAATGTTAGTGAGCGTGGCACTATCTCCACCCGTGCGGTGCACCACAACAGCCACCACCGTCACTACAACAGAAACGAGTGCAACACAAACAACTATAAACTTGCGCTTGCCCACAGCAAGATTTTACAAAGATAAGAGGGCAAAGTCAAACAGTTTTTGGAATACGAACAGAAAACGAGCTAAAAAACTAGCCTAAAAACTAGCAATAAAATTATTGCCACATTAAAGGAGAATCCGCTTATCACGCTTGACGCACTGGCAGATAGAAACAAAAGAGTATACTGAAACTCCCCCTTTAGGGGGAGTTGGGTGGGCTGATGTGAGCACCATTTAGAAGAGAGAACCAATCAGAACATCAGTGAGAGTTCAATTGCGTGTCTCTCGTCTGGCATATCGCCCACAGTTGCCCCCATTTCTTCTGTCCACGTTGCGTCAAGCGTGATAAGCGGATTCTCCTTTAATGTGGCAATAATTTTATTGCTAGTTTTTAGGCTAGTTTTTTAGCTCGTTTTCTGTTCGTATTCCAAAAACTGTTTGACTTTGCCCTCTTATCTTTGTAAAATCTTGCTGTGGGCAAGCGCAAGTTTATAGTTGTTTGTGTTGCACTCGTTTCTGTTGTAGTGACGGTGGTGGCTGTTGTGGTGCACTGCACGGGTGGAGATAGTGCCACGCTCACTAACATTAAGACTGGTCACTACAGGCTTGCTTGCTACGATGCCCGCTGGCTGTTAGACGAGAACCTCGCTATGCTCCGACAGAAAACCGCCCAGCTTGGACTAGACAACGCTACAAATAACACTAATGTTGCTAACACTCGTGATGTGAAAGACATAAAGAAAGCGATGGATATAGTCTATCGCGATAAGAGCGAAGCTCAAGTGGCGTTGGATAGCTGGTATAGTGAGTTGATGTCGGGTGTAGCGCGCTTTGTAGGTAAAGATGAGCAGAAGATGTTAGCAATACAAGATAGCGTTGGCAGAGACTATGTATCAATATTCTATGCAGCAGTGTATATAACACAAGGTGTTTTAGATGAAAAGAAGGCGCGCGAAGGGCTGACTCAAGAATTCTGCGCGATGTAGAATGATAAATGGGGAGACTGACAGATGAAAACCAAAGTTTTACTACTTGCATCAGTAGCAACGCTCACGCTTGTAATGTTAGTGGCAGGCTGCACTAGGACGACCAAGACTAGCAAAAAAGCGGCGGATGGCAGTGCTGACACAGCTGCAGAGTTTGCTATAGAGGCTGGCAAAGCCGCGCAAGGGCAGAGCAAGGTCAAACTAGCGCAATGCTTTGAGTGTCACGATACAGTCGGCACACTCCACAAGTCGGGCACGCATAAAGATGTCAATTGTATATCCTGCCACACTGAGCTGGCGGCGCATTTAGCGGACAGTGCCGATAGACCGGGAACCGACACCTCTTGGCAATCTTGCGGACAGTGCCATGCACAGCAGATGGACACAATGTTGCAGGTTAGCTACCACCGCCCTGCACGTGATGAAAAATCACAACCTACTAACAGAATTCCCGTTTGGTATGATAAGCTTATGGCACCGCACGGCTTTACAAAAGAGCATGCACTTACCCGCCCGCATGCGTTGATGTTGATAGACCAATATGTTGTTGACCGCGCATTCGGCGGCAGATTTCAACCAAAACACGGCTGGGAATATGTGCTGGAAACGGGCAGAGTGTGGGATATACTTGAAGACACACACCCAGAGGAGCCAGGGCAAAAGTCATTCCTACCACAAACTGCGACTGCTAACAACCCTGTATGTATAAACTGTAAGACGGCTGACCATATACTGGATTGGGCATATATGGGCGACCCTGATGTGGGTGCTAAGTGGAGCAGGACATCCAATTCAGTGCAAATGGCAAAGAGCACCAATTACGGCATTAACTGTTTCTTCTGCCACGACCCTCATGCGGCTAAACCGCGTATCATACGGGACGCGCTCATTGAGGCACTGAGCGATGAAACAGCCGACAACGTATATACACGGGATGCTAACCGCACCAAGATAGAGGTTATCACTATGGGTGAGCGTGGCTACGAGCGCAAGATTGCCCTGTTAGATAAGCCAGATAGCAGGCTGATGTGTGCACAATGCCACGTTGAGTATAACTGCAACCCAGGGACTAATGCGGAGACGGGCGAACCTGTTGGCTTTAACAGCAGGCTGACCAATCACTATCCGCTGAAAAATGCGCTAGAGCTATACACTCACTACTATGAAGATATAAAGTTTGTAGATTTTAAGAACAAATTTGACGGCGCACCCCTGTGGAAAGGACAGCATCCAGAGTTTGAAACGTATTATGAATCTACACACTCTAAACTTGGCGTTGGTTGTGCGGATTGCCATACGCAGATGAGCGTTAAGGGAGAGGGTGGCAAGTTCACCGACCACTTTGCGCAATCTCCGCGACATATAGCAAAAGCGGCGTGCTTGAAGTCGGGCTGTCATAGTCAGTGGACGGAAGAGCAGGCTATTTACACTATGGACTCTGTGAAAGCCTATACTAAGGGGCGTATGCGCAAGGCGGAGTTCTGGCTGTCAACGCTAATTGATAAGATAAACGAGGCTAATAGGGCGAATGTAAGCCCTGAAGTGTTGGAGGCGGCTCGCAAGGCGCATTCTCAGGCGCATATATTGTGGGAATACTGGACGGCAGAAAACTCAGATGGTTTCCACAACCCTGCACTTGCTAGGCAGAGCCTGACACAGTCTATAACTATATCAACAAATGCTATAGATGCGCTTGACAATGCTATGAAGTAAAAATAGTGGGACTATACGGTTGACAAAGAAAATAAAATAATTGTTTGTTTTTATCTTTTATTTATGTTAGAGTATGAGACTTTATACTCTGATAGGTCTGATAAATGGATAGATTTAATGATGTTCTGCGCACGGCTAGTGAAAAGCTAGCCAGTGCGTATGTTGCGTATTTTGATATTAAGAGAGATTATCGCCTAGGGCAGACGGGGCAGGCAAAGCAAATAGTTGTGCCTGTGTTTGGTGAGTTCCACGCCCGCAAAGAGAAGTATGTTTTAATGAAAAAGGCTATCATCGGTGTGAGTGAGGGTAGCGAGTATCTATTCATACTTTCATTTGAGCGTATTGATGAGCAAGCGTTTCAGGCTATTGTAGATATTGCAAAGGTTGCAGAGAGGGAGCTTGTCAAGCCACATGGCGAGCATATGTATTCCTATATCAGCATGGTGGTGTTATGTGGCAGCATTGATGAGAGTGTTGCTAGAAAGGTTAAAAAGTTTAGTCAATACAAGATGTATCGTTTTTGGTTTCACGGCTATTCGGTAGCTAATGTAGTGGCGGTGGTATTAGACAGTGATAATGTCGGCGGGGGCAAGGTGAACATCCGCAGTGTCGTAAGCAACAGGGATGGCAAATCGTTAAAGAATAATGTGTGTGATATATTAAGTAAATGAGGTTATTATGAACGCAATTGTTATTTTGTTGTTAGCATTAGTTCTACTTGCTATAGCGTATATCTGCTATGGTAGCTGGCTTGCGCGTCAATGGGGTATAGACCCTACTAAGCCCACTCCTGCGCACACTATGAGGGACGGCATTGACTACATTCCCACAAAGGCTCCTGTCTTGATGGGTCACCACTTTGCATCCATCGCGGGTGCCGGACCTATCAATGGTCCTATTATGGCGGCAGTCTTTGGCTGGGTGCCAGTGTTCTTGTGGTTGATTATTGGCGGCATATTCATTGGTGCTGTGCATGATTTCTCCTCTTTGTTTGCGTCTGTGCGCAACAAAGGGCAGTCTATTGGGGTTATTATCCAACAGACATTGGGGATTTCAGGCAAACGCCTATTTATTATATTCTCGTGGCTGACGTTAGTTCTGGTGGTTGCGGCTTTTGCTGACATTGTTGCCAGCACATTTGTAGGCTTTACAAAGGACGGCGCACAGCTTACGCCGAACGCTTCAGCAGCATCTACATCTATAATATTTGTATTTGTAGCTATTATATTCGGGCTTATACTATCACGTATCAGCCAAAGCACGGTTAAATCATGTGCATTGGGTATTGCTCTCGTTGTGCTCTGCGTATGGCTGGGAATGAAGTTCCCTATATACCTGACCAAGCCTGTCTGGATGTATATCGTGCTTGGTTATATATTTGTCGCATCGGTTACCCCTGTGTGGATACTATTGCAACCGCGCGACTTCTTAAACTCGTTCCTGCTATATGCAATGATGATTATGGCTGTGGTTGGCATTATAGCTAGCAATCCTACTATAAGCCTGCCTGCTTTCACTAGCTGGGAGCCTATACCGGGCTGGACGCTGTTTCCTATACTGTTCATCACTATAGCCTGCGGGTCAATATCGGGTTTCCACAGCTTGATATCTTCTGGCACCACCGCTAAGCAGCTGGACAGCGAAGCTGATGCTAAACCTATCGGCTATGGGGCAATGTTGATTGAAACTAGTCTTGCTGTTACGGCTCTGATAGCTGTAGGTGTGTATGTGAACGGCTCTAAGCTAACGGGCACGCCACCTATGATATTTGCAAACGGGGTGGCAAACTTTGTAGCTACTGTAGGCATGCCACGCGATGTGGCGTATACTGTGCTGATACTAGCGATAGCATCATTTGCACTGACCTCGCTTGACACGGCAACGCGTCTAGGCAGATATATGTTTCAGGAGTTCTTTACGCTAGATGAGGCGAAGGGCGAGCCGTCTGCGCTACGCAAGTTGCTTGTGAACAACTATGTATCAACTGCTATAACGGTGGGTTTTGGGTTTCTGCTAGCTACGAATGGCTATCAAAATATCTGGCCGCTATTTGGCTCGGCGAATCAGCTGTTAGCGGCGTTAGCTCTGCTGGGTGTGTCGTTATGGCTTGGCAAGGTAGGCAGAAATAATAAAATGTTATTTATCCCTACGGCGTTTATGTTGTTTGCTACGTTGACTGCACTGGCTATGTCTGTATATGGCAATGTGCAGAGGTTTGCAGCTGGTACGGCGAAGTTTGAGTCCCACGGCTTACAGATTATATTCGGGGTATTGTTATTCGTTCTAGCGGTAGTGCTAGCGGTGAATGGTGCCAAGAAGTTAATGGAGCCTAAAGGAAGCTCTAACTAAAAAGTAATATCACACACTATAAACACGCCCCATTGTATTATTGCAATGGGGCGTTGTTACAACCGCAACGTCACGTTCTGCATCTGCTACCACTTCTTCATACATATAACACCCCCTTATATTGCCTTTTGTGTTTTTTCATTGCTCTTCCAGTCTGGGTGATTTTTTCTAATCCTATCGTCCTGTCCAGCCCAATAGGCAACTCTTTCCTCTGGTGTCATAGCTTGTAGCTTCTTAGAAAGCCTTGCCTTTATCGCCCTGACTTCAGCGAGGATGCGCTTAGTTTCCTGCTTTTCTTCTAAAGATTCCTTCATATTCCATTACCTCCGTTGGCGATGGGGTTCAGTATGCTTGGATAGTCCATAGCTGCATATAAGACGTGGTGAATAGTAACCCGTTTAATAGCCTCCTCAACTCCATAAAACACTAGATAATTATCAACAACGGCTCTGTGATAAGCCCTTGCTCTTTGGCAAACAGGGAACATTAACGGGGTGTTCGGCTAGAGATGTAGCTGCTTGCGGGTTAAAGAATTTGGTTGATATGTATAATACTATACTATCTAAATCTTGCTCAGCAGGTTCAGATATAACCAGCTCATACATTATACTTTTCTCTGAGGTTTCTCAGAAATTCAAAACCTTCAACCACTTCACCCCTAGCTATCTGTGCGTCTCCAACAGCAAGTGCTCTCCTAACGTATTCCCAATACGCCTCTTTCTCTAATCTTTTCAATTCAGCGTCTGGGTCTAGCTCCACGTCCGTAACCGCAACGTCACGTTTTGCATCTGCTACTACTTCTTCATACATATAACACCCCCTTTGTTGTCTATCTCTAACTTATCATTTTTTAATGCTAAATACAAGTTGAAGCTTACCTCCTTACACTTGCTTTTTCTGCTGAATCTTGTTACAATATCTATGTATGGGGGTTGTTATGAGCTTAAACACTAACACTAATGCATTTGTCGTCGGGTTGGGTCAGATGTTTGACTTCAACGGCGATATTACGCGCGCGAACGTTGACAGAGTTATAAATGCCCGCAATAGCCACAGTGAGGCTATATATTCCTATTGGCAAAATGTAGGCGGATACATTAAAAAGGCTATGAATGAGCAACCAGCAAATCAAAGACCAGCATAATCAAAACAATCAAAAATAGTCACATCATTCATTCACGGGAAAAAAGCAAACACAGATAAGAATTAGCACAAAGCCCTCCCCGTCAGGGGAGGGCTTTTATTAGTCAACCTTTAGTCGTTGCTATTAGCTACAGACTAGAATGAAGACCCTAGCGTCAGCCACAATTGCGTAGCGTCAGCATCGTGCTCGTAATCAGAGCCACCAATAGAATCTACATAGTCGCCGTAAGCGTCTGTATATATATCAGCATACTTGGCATAAGCAACGCCAGCTTCTAGGTATGTAGCCTTAGTCAGGCTATACTTAGCTACAATGTCAAACTCAGTTATCTTTGACTTATCGCTTATTACATATTTATAGCTATTGAGAGTAGTGCCTAAACGCTTACTTTGGGTAGTTGATTGTAGACCATAATCCTTATCAACGTTAGATATGAATTGTGCACCTACTACACTAACCTTTAGAGCATCAATAGGTTTAACATCGGCATATAAATACAGAGCGGTCATACCGCCTATGCCATCGCCGTCTATCATACCAGCATCAGCTATAGCAGCCTTGTTCCAGTCGCCACCAAACCAGAATGCCTTGCCAGTTTTCTTGTCGTAGCTACCATAAGCACCAGTAAAACCAGCGGTGAATTTGTCAGTAACATAAGCCACATCAGCATAAACACCAAACAAACCAGCGGTTTCATCCTTAGCCACATAATCTTCAGCAGTATCATCCCAGCCTTTAGAGTCAAAGGTTGTAAATGCCACAGCACCCTTAGCTTGAACACCTGCCGCAGGCAGATACTCTGCAGCTACATACGC
>BNUJ01000034.1 GCA_025997275.1 Deferribacterales bacterium | reverse complement strand
CCTTTAGGTCTTCATTTATGTATATTACATCAGCAGGTAGACTGACCGTGCGAAAAGCACAGCCAAATTGCAATAACACCACAAAAATCAATAAATATCGTTTGAACACAAATACTCCTTTAGGTTAATCCATATCAAAATTGCCCAGTAGTCATTTTTTAACCTCATACTTGCTTAACGTGTTAATACCGCTTGTATGCTCTAGCTACCCCATCTGGATTTGGCAAATCTAAAACAGTCTTGTAGTCAATCATTTCCATTTCTATTGAAGATATCGGCTGATTATCCACTGTTATGCCATTTAGCGTGAAAATGGCATGATGTTCATCCGCACAAGACATTGGAAAATAATACTCCAGCCTAGTGGTAGATAGACTAATACCAATATTTTTGGATGCACCGTAACCAACATTAGATGCCACAAGCTTACCGTCAATTTTTGTGCCACCCGCCAGCGTCATATATGATACAGCTTTACTGCTATCGTACCCCTTGGGCAAAAGCACTGTTATTGACCTGCTATCGCTAAATTGACATTTCCCTTCGTTAGTTATATCAATAGTGGCAACTCCTAAAGGCAAAATAATATCTGAAAAGAAATTATTTGTATCAGCATCTATATGTTTGTTGTTTTCGAGCGTCTGATATGTCCATACAGAACTATATCTTGGAAAGCAACCTAAAAGCATAGTGGTCGTTAAAATCGCTATAACAAGGCACCCAAAATTGTGTTTTAACATACTACTTGTCCTCATTAGGTTAGTCCATACCAAAATGCCTTAGTAGTCTATCCATAGAATCACTATGGGTATCTTCAACGGTTCCACCGAATACAGTGCCCTCTGTAATTTCTGTGCTCTCTGTATCGGCAAATTCTCTTATTGTAATACTGCCACTCACATTCTCGTTAGTGTTCATTGCAGACGCTGTGTAGTTGTCAGCAATCATATCGCCACCAACTAGCAGCTTTGAACCTGCGCGGTCAGCAGAGAAAACAGCACTTCGGGATTGAATATGTTTAATCATTTCTTAACCTCGTATTTGCAAATACACTAATATTTTTTATATCCAATTGTTCGGATTTCCAAGATATTCCAAATAGTTTCCTTGTAAATTATTTCTACTCCTATTGTTGGCATAAGTTGCTCGTTCATAATTGCACCCTTTAGTATAAAAGTAGCTAGATGTCCATCAGCACAGGATATCGGAAAGTAATATTCCAGCTCAGTAGTAGATTTGCCAACTCTATGTGCTATGAGTCTGCCATCAATTCTTGTGCCACCCACCAGTATCATAGATGCCACCGCTTTACTAGTATCATAACCATTAGGCAAAACTACATTTATTGACCTATTTGCATTGAATTGACATTCTCCATCATTAGAAAACAGAAGAATAGCAACCCCCCAAAAGGAAACGCTGCTCCAAGAAAAGTTATTTGCAGAAATTTTTGCCCCACTCATTTTATTCGCTGATTTCATATGAGGGGTATGTATAACCGCACAACCTGAAAATATAACGGTTACTAAAAATAGTCCAACAAAGCGTTCAATTCTATTTCTGTTCATATCAGTCAGGCATTAAGAGATAGCCAAGAATGCGTCTCTTCAAACGTTCATCACTATTGCCAACATTCACAGCTTGTATGGCAACTCCATCTTTATCTATGCCCAAAATTGTGAATGTGCCTATCACTTTGATAGGGTTCTTCAACAGGTTTGCATGACATATAAGAATTGTTTTATTCAAAAAGAGAGGTTCATTAGCAAACTTAATATATCTGAGTTGAGGAGGGGGGCACTCGTTAGTACTCGCAATAAACGGTCTTTTTATTAATTTGTTGTCTTTGAATAGCAATAACTTATCAACCGACACGGCATATTCAACAAACACCACTGCGTCCGGGTTGTTATTTAACATTTCTGTCAGGTTAAACACCGCTCCTTTATTTTCTGGACTAGCCTTTCTGACCTTTAATTCGCCTATATCTATTTTGACGGCATTGGTGTCAAAAGTGTACTTGCCCTTAAGTTGTCTAATGTCACGTCTACGAAACGCTAACGTTATCCATGCATTCTCTTCTTGCAAAAATCTGTCTTGCATTCCATAAAACATAACTTCCACAAGCAGTTCGTTATTATATTCCACAGCTGCATAGTGTCTGCCAATAATACCTTTTAGGTTTTCATCAACATATATGACACCAACAGGATGCCTGTCACCACTAGCATGCATGCAACCAAGTTGTAATAATGCTATTAAAATCAATAATCCTCGTTTTAACATAGTAATTTTTCTCAACTAATCCATACCAAATTGCCCAGTAGCCATTTTAATCTCATATACTTATACCTTCCTAAAATGCCGACCCTATTGATGCACCGTAAACCCAGCCCCATGAATCAATAGTCGTATCAAATGGGCGAGTTTCCCAATCATCTTCATCTCCAGAAAGTAAATTAGAATGTCCCTTAATATATTTAGCACCAACTCCGATAGAAATATTTTTAATATAAAATCTTACGCCATACTCACACACAATAGCATTGTATCTGTCTGATAAAGAATATTCAGTAGTGCCATCGCTAGCAATCTTACGAAATTTTAATGTATCATAACCATAAGCCCAACCAACACCAGCATAAACATCAAAGAAATCAGCCACTGGATAACTTAAAACAAGGGTAACAGGCGCAACCACACGTGTTAAACGGTCTAACTTAAACTCGTTGCCCCCAGTATGTGGGATATTGCCACTGAAAATATCTTTTTCATAAGTCATTGATACACCCACGCCAAGCCCTATATATTCTGTTATATATATTGTTGCATCAACCCCGACATAATTTATTTCTTCAGGACCATATTCACCATCGGTATGCCAATCGTCAGCTTTCACCCCATCCGTTATCCCTTGACTAAAATAAAGCACCCCCTCTCTACTAGGAGTTGCGCAACCCGCAAGTAAGAATATTGAAACTGAAACAAACAGAAGTAGGTTTCTTATCGCTGGCTTACCTTTCATAAGATGCTCCCATAACAAACCCCTCCAACCAGTTTGGATAAGATATATATACTCTCATATCCTACGATAGATACCCTTATACCCGTATCGTGATAGCATGTCAAGGGTAATTTTTAGAAAATTCTTAACTTTTTCAGTTCACCCCCTAGCGTTGCGCTTTAGCTTTAATGCAACGTTGAAAATACATCGTCCATTTGTTTTCTGGTATTTCTAGCACATCGGGTGCATCTATTATTATCTCTTTCAGTCCAGACGTGCCCTTGATAACGCTACCAATAGTGCTATAGTCGCCATTTGATAGCTGAACTACGCCGACAAGCCGTATATTCATGCGCATCCCCATCGTGTGGAAATATTTGCGCCCATTTCGCTGCATAGCAAAGAGCATGCCATCATAGTGAAAGGTTCGCTCCGTCTGACCTAAAAGCCCATTTTGCAACTCGGCGGGGCGAGACACCACAATAACCTTCATCTCACACCTATCTACCATGATAATGCGCTCCTCTGCGGCATGAACAAGCCCAGCAAAAATAATCATAAAATAAAAGATGAATATAGCTCGCATATCAATCCCCTTGCTTCCCCTATATCAAGCATACTGACACCATACATATTACGCGCCCACGTGAGTTGCCGTTTAGCATAGTTGCGCGTCTTCTGCGCTATTCGCTCTATTGCAACATCCAGCGATAGCCCGCTAGTAATAGTTTCTGCTATTTCTCTATACCCAAGTGCCCTAAATGCTGGCATCGCAGTAGTTATTCCGCTAGCGAGTAGTGCCCGCACCTCGTCCTGCCAGCCATCAGCGCACATCTGTCTAACCCTACTATTTATGTCATTGTAAAGGACTGAACGCTCTTTATCAAGTGAGATTATCTTATACTGATATTTAGGCGGTTGATGAAACTGCCTGTGCGCCACACTGAACGTTATGCCGCTTGCTTGGTATATCTCCAACGCACGCGCAATGCGGACGATATCATGCTCGTGAATCTTTTTCGCATACTCAACGTCAATCTCCAATAGCTCGGCGTATAGTTTAGCACTGCCCTCGTGTGCAATTCGGTCTCTTATGGCGGCACGGATATCTGAACTAACGGGTGGAGCGTTAAATATCCCATCACAGAGAGCTTTTATATAGAAGAAGGTTCCGCCTGCAACCACTGGCACAGTTCCACGTGCTAAAATATCTGCAATAGCTGTTTCAGCACATTTAACAAAATCCCCCGCATCAAAACTATCCGCAGGCTCCACTATATCTACCAAATAATGCGGTAGTTCGCGTCTAATGCTAGCAGATGGTTTTGCAGTGCCTATATCAAAACGTTTATACACTTGAAAGGCATCTGCGCTGACAACTTCAAAGTGTAGTCCATCTTCATGCAGTCCATATAATAGGCTAGATTTGCCTGCTCCTGTGGGACCTGTCAAAACTGGAATAATATGCATATTTCTATAATTTGGCTGGGACGACCACAGCGAACGTTTCTTTTAGCCTCGCAACTTGTGGTAGCATATCCCTTGCCAGAGCGCGAATATTTTGCTCATTCGGCTTGCCAAGTGCTATTGATAGTGATATTTGCCTATCAAAGCCTTTCATATCTTCTAATGTTCGTTTTAAGGCATAAGGTCGCTCTAAAAATACCGCCGTCTGTCGCAACCCTGCTAGCCTATTAAAAAATGTATCTCTATCCTCTACCCGCCTCGGAGGGAAACCCAGAAAGCTGAAAGTGCTAGCTGGATAGCCCGATACGCTAAGTGCTGCGGTGATACTAGATGATGCCGCAATCGCACGAATATTTACACCATGCCTTATACACATATCTACCAACACATAATCAGGGTCGGCTATACATGGTGTGCCCGCGTCTGACACAAAAGCTGTTATCTTGTTTTTTAGAATCATATTTAGTGCGTTTGCGCGGTCACCGGCAGTAGAGTGTTCGTTGATTAAAATAAACGGTTTGTTCGCTTGCCCACAGCTAGCCAGTAGACGAACGGCATTTTTGCGTTCTTCTGCTATAAGTAGCTCTGCCGAGCCTATCGCCAGCATAAGACGCGGGTCAAGAATACTGAAATTAGTATCTATCGGCACAGCCGCTACTAACAATGTGGGCATGGTAGGTATATTTAACATAAGGGGGATTATAACATAAAAATCCCCCTCACGAATGAGGGGGATGATAAAAATCCTTGCAACGACCTATTTTCGCAGGCATTATCTTTACCAACTATCTTCGGCACAGGAGAGCTTAACTTCTGTGTTCGGGATGGGAACAGGTGTAACATCTCCGTTATAGTCACAAGGAATCCTTAAAGCAAATAAAGAATCCTACGCTATTAAATTTTCACCGAATAGGGTAGCAAGAGAAAAGAGAGGCGGAACCGCTTTGAATATAGTTAGCTTGAAATAAACAAGCCGCTCGGTCTATTAGTATTGGTTAGCTCAACACCTATTAAGTGCTTACACACCCAACCTATCTCCTCCTAGTCTAGAAGGGACCTTTAGTAACTTACGTTAGAGAGAAATTATCTTAGAGCCGGCTTCCCACTTAGATGCTTTCAGCGGTTATCCGTTCCGAACTTGGCTACTGGGCGATGCTTCTGGCGCAACAACCCACACACCAGCGGTTCGTTCATCCCGGTCCTCTCGTACTAGGGACAAATCTCTTCAATTCTCTTACGACCACAGCGGATAAGGACCAAACTGTCTCACGACGTTTTGAACCCAGCTCGCGTACCACTTTAATCGGCGAACAGCCGAACCCTTGGGACCTGCTACAGCCCCAGGATGTGATGAGCCGACATCGAGGTGCCAAACTCCCCCGTCGATATGAACTCTTGGGAGGAATCAGCCTGTTATCCCCGGAGTACCTTTTATCCGTTGAGCGATGACCCTTCCATTCGGTATCACCGGATCACTAAAGCCTACTTTCGTATCTGTTCGACTCGTCAGTCTCACAGTTAAGCACCCTTATGCTTTTGCACTCGACAGTTGGTGTCCAACCAACTTGAGGGTACCTTCGCACGCCTCCGTTACTCTTTCGGAGGCGACCGCCCCAGTCAAACTACCCGCCTGGCAATGTCCCTGCTTATACACTAAGCCTAGGTTAGATAGTCAGCACAGTAAGGGTGGTATTTCAACGACGGCTCCACGTATACTAGCGCACACGTTTCATAGCCTCCCACCTATCCTACACATAATATGCCAAATATCATTGCCAAGTTATAGTAAAGGTTCACGGGGTCTTTCCGTCCCGCTGCGGTAAAGCTGCATTTTCACAGCTGCTGCAATTTCGCTGAGTCCCCGGTTGAGACAGTGCCCAGATCGTTACGCCATTCGTGCAGGTCAGAACTTACCTGACAAGGAATTTCGCTACCTTAGGACCGTTATAGTTACGGCCGCCGTTTACTGGGGCTTCAATTCAATGCTCGCACATCTCCTATTAACCTTCCAGCACCGGGCAGGCGTCACACCATATACCTCCTCTTACGAGTTTGCATAGTGCTATGTTTTTGATAAACAGTCGCCTGGGCCTCTTTTCTGCGACCCACTTCCGCTCCACGCGTGCGCGCTTCACGTACAATAGGCTCACCTTCTCCCGAAGTTACGGTGACAATTTGCCGAGTTCCTTAACCGGAGTTATCTCAAACGCCTTAGAATTCTCTTCCCGTCTACCTGTGTCGGTTTGCGGTACGGATAACATAACATCTCCTTAGCGGTTTTTCTTGGAAGCATGGTATTTGCGACTCGCTGGTTGCCCAGCTCGTGTACCAACCTCGTGCTTAACGTGCTCCGGACTTATCAAGAACACACACTACATTGTTAAACCGGAATCCAATAACCGGCTCGCATAACCTTCTCCGTCACCGCATCGTGTTAACGACGTTATGTCAGTACGGACTTTTAACCTGTTTCCCATCAACTACCCCTCTCGGGCTCATCTTAGGGTCCGACTAACCCACCGCGGATTACCCTGCCGGTGGAAACCTTAGACTTTCGGCGTATATGTTTCTCACATATATTATCGCTACTCATGCCTGCATTCTCCCTTCCACACGCTCCAGCCACCCTTACAGATGACCTTCACCGCTGAGTGGAATGCTCCCCTACCACTTATACCCTAAGGTATAAATCCGTAACTTCGGTATTTTGCTTAGCCCCGTTATATCTTCGGCGCAAAGACACTAGACCAGTGAGCTGTTACGCTTTCTTTAAAGAATGGCTGCTTCTAAGCCAATCTCCTGGCTGTCTCACTATCTTCACATCCTTTACCACTTAGCAAAAATTTAGGGACCTTAGTTGACGGTCTGGGCTCTTACCCTCTCGACTACGGATCTTCTCACCCGCAGTCTTACTCCCGTGCTAACATAATAGTATTCGTAGTTTGTCAATGGTCAGTAACCTGTACGGCCCTTAGCACTAACAGAGCTCTACCCCTATTACTCATCACACGAGGCTGCACCTAAATACATTTCGGGGAGTACCAGCTATCACCAGCCTTGATTAGCCTTTCACCCCTATCCACACGTCATCCGAAAAGTTTTTAACCTTAACCGGTTCGGTCCTCCACGGCGTCTTACCGCCGCTTCAACCTGCGCATGGATAGATCGACTGGTTTCGGGTCTACCACATCCAACTGACGCCCTATTCAGACTCGGTTTCCCTTCGGCTTCAGCTAACGCCTTAACCTCGCTGGATATGATAACTCGCAGGCTCATTATGCAAAAGGCACGCCGTCACAAAACCGAAGTTCTGCTTCGACCGCTTGTAGGCACGTAGTTTCAGATTCTATTTCACTCCCCTAACAGGGGTTCTTTTCACCTTTCCCTCACGGTACTCGTTCACTATCGGTCAATGAGTAGTATTTAGCCTTATGAGATGGTCCTCACTGATTCCCCCCGGACCCCACGTTTCCTGAGGTACTTGGGACATCGGCTCGCTCACCTTCCACTTTCAAGTACGGGGTTCTCACCCTCTCTGACCTGCCTTCCCAGACAGTTCCTCTAGCTTCCAGCTCACTTTATGCCGCTCCCGCAACCCCGACATCCTTAGACATCGGTTTAGGCTCTTCCGCTTTCGCTCACCACTACTTACGGAATCGTTTTTTACTTTCTCTTCCTGCAGGTACTGAGATGTTTCACTTCCCCGCGTTCGCTCCCTTTCGGGTGATGACTCACGTCACCGGGTTGCCCCATTCGGATTCCTACGATTAATCGCTCCTTGACAGCTCATCGTAGATTTTCGCAGTCTAGTACGTCCTTCATCGCCTCTCATTGCCAAGGCATCCTCTACGCGCCCTTTGTAGCTTGCTTTTATTTTGTTGACTCATACATATCGCTATGCATGAATAGCTTGACTCGCTTCATTGCAGTCCGCTCTCCTCTCTCTTTCTACCCTATTCAATTGCCAAATAGCAAACAAAAATCTACCCGCCCTCTCAGGCGGGATAGCTAGTATAGTGCATAAAAATCACTAAGTCAACACTTTTTTTTATTTTTTTTATACTAGCCAAACATATCGTTGGCAACATCTTTCAGGCTAATCCATGCAACTTCATCGTATTTTGCGTCCATATAAAAAACTAAATTTTCACGTTTCTCATGCACCGTTGACGTTTTGTTGCCAAAAAAACTCACCGTAAGCCCGTCATACACCTTCCCTAACACCTTTATGTGTGGCTCACTCGCTTTAGTTGAGCGCCCCAACGCCTCAGCCTTATCGCTAATCTCCGGCATCATAGAGGCTAGCTCACGCCGTATATCTTGCAAGTGCATTACACTCTTATTATTAGCTACCTCTGGCTTCAACGTGGGCAGTTTGCCTAAAACTTCGTCCATTTCCTTCTGCGTCTCACCTAAAAGTTTCTTTTGCTTACGCAAACTCTCAATGGCTTGGTCAATATAATACTTTGTCCCCACAGACACAGTAAATTGAGAGTTGCCATGCGTGCCAAGCTGTTTTACAAATACCTCTTGAAACGCTTTTATCTTGCCGCCGGCTATAATGCCGTCATTGGTGTTAGCAATAATCTTTTCCCCAGCACCCATATCGCAGTTATAAGCATATTTCTTTATATTGATGTCATTCTTAGCACACATATTGGCACTCTCGGCGTAGCCCACCGTTATATTGCCACCAGCTAAAAAGCGATTCTCCTTGCTACCCTTGATACCTACCTTTATCTCAATATCGCCACCAGCAACTATTTCGCAGTCCTCACATAATCCGTCCACTATCACGTTCTGCCCTGCCTCTACCTTAAAGCCCGATAACACATCTCCCTTTATGTGAACCGTTCCTTTGAATGATACGTTGCCAGTTGAGTAGTCAACATTTCGCTGAACCACAAAGACTTTATGCACGGCAAGTTTATTTTCAGAATATTCAAGATAACCGTCCCACTTAGCCTTATAATGAGTGCCCAGAGGGTCAACAATAACCCCCTCGCCAATTTCTAGCGTTATTTCTTTCCCCTCTAGCGGCTTTACTTTCATACCTGTCACGTCTGTTCCCTCATGTCCAGGCATTATAGGGCGTTTTGTGGCAAGTAAATCGCCTTCTTTCACCTGTATGATATCGGACTGGCTCTTGTAGTCTACGTTGCCTCCGTCAGATACCTTAGGTTTGCCCACCTGTGCAGATACAAAGTGCATCATCAGAGCGGCATCCTTCCCATTCACCACAGGTATCCCCTCTGCCACTAAATGACGCTCTAGTATAATCCCCTGCTGGTGAAGCAGTGCTGCATCAGACACTAGTCCTTTATTTATGCCAAATTTAACCCCTGAATAATCTATTGAATCTGTAATAGCCTCAATAGCTGCCAGCTTAACATTATTCCCAACCGCAGGGTATAGAGTAAGATAAGCTATCATCTTGTCTTCTGACATTTCAATAATAGGCTTCGGCAGATAAGCAAAATCATCCGCCGTAACGACAACCGTAGTGACTCCATTGCGCTCTGTGCTGATAGTGTATTTGTCAGCCGAAAGCTTATACGTCTCTAATAAAATCGTATTAGCCCTATCAGCGATGTTAGCGGGAAACTTAATGGTGGTAGCCATAATGCTTTACTTGTCTGCACCCGTAGCTGCTGCGCAAGCACTGCAACTTGATGAAGTGTCTGCATTAGGACAACTAGCAGCTGGTTTGCTCTCATAACCCGATGAATACCAGCCAGAACCTTTCAGCTGAAATGCCGAATGTGATATTATACGCTCTGCCTCCCCGTTGCACTTAGGGCAGGCGACCGTATGAGCCTCCGCTGTAATAGACTCTATTTGTTCAAAAGTATGTCTGCACTTGCTGCAGCGGTATTCGTGTATTGCCATATAAGTTTATGCCTCCACAATGAGCATACATTATAATACAAAAGCTAAAAGAAATCAAGCAGTCTGTTGATGAGGCTTAAACATTTTAGCTATCCTAAAACTTCTGCTATTCTCAAACTAATTTCTATTGACTTCCCATATAAAATGATATAGTATCTGAACTATGTCAACACCATTTGATGCACGTAATGAAAAGTTTGCTCCGCTACTTGTAGCAATGCTCAAGGAGCGTGGCTTTGATGCCCACTACGCAAAAGATAGGGTGGCGGCATTGAATACTGCAATATCGTTGATACCTGCTGAGCACGTTGTTAGCTGGGGCGGTGCGACATCGGCTGACGAAATCGGGTTGATAGATGCAGTCAAGAAACGCAACAAGGTGATAGACCGCGACACGGCTAAAGATATTAAAGAACGATGGACACTAATGAAAAACGCCCTCCACTGCGATACATTTATAATGGGAACTAATGCTATGAGCGAAAGTGGCGAACTTGTTAATATTGACGGCAACGGCAATAGAATTGCGGCACTGGCATTTGGTCCTAGCAGTGTTATAGTGATAGTTGGTATAAATAAAGTAGCTAAAACGCTTGATGACGCTATATCACGCGCGAGAAATACCGCTGCGCCGATAAATGCTCAGCGTTTCCCTGAGCGCAAAACCCCATGCGTGACAAAAGGTGCATGCTTTGATTGCAAGTCAGACGAGTGCATCTGTAATCAAATATCTATTGTGCGTATGTGTAGCCCCGCAAAACGCATAAAGGTTATCATAGTGGGCGAATCACTAGGCTTTTGAGTATTGCTCTATTGAATAGGGAACTTTTCAGAAGGTATAGCCCCTACGCTTATCTACTCTCTGCCACATTAGCCTCATTTATTGTCCACTACAACCCAACCCACCACTGGCTATGGCTTATAATAACGACTGTTATTATAATATCGTTCTTTAAGCCCAAGCAGGCACTTGTTATCGTGCCGCTGTTTCTAATATTTCAATATGTGAGCACCCACTCCGCATTTGTGCTGGACGTTGAAGATACCAACAAAAAAATATCATTACGCACAACCAATGGTTTCGTTAAAAACTTTGAGGGGATAGAATCCGTGCAAACTGGCGATTTACTATGGAATAAGACAAGTCGCTATCGCATACCTATTATTAGCAGGCTATTAGGACTAAGACAGGAACGTGCAGCTATGATGGTAGCAGCTACTGGCGGACGTATCAACACAACACCCGCATTTATATTGGCTGTTAGAGATTATATTCCCTCGCGCATAAACGACCAGTTCACTATCACAGGGTTGGCACATCTATTGTCAATGTCAGGTTTCCATGTAGCCGTCCTCACAGGCGGACTGCTCTTGTTCTTTTCATTCCTGCCAAAAAAGTTACGCCTGATACCATGCATTATCGTGTTGCCACTTTTAATACCGCTATCGGGCTTTGCTGTGACGGTTCAACGCTCCGTTTTATTCCCGCTAGCCTACATGTTCGCCTATCTTTTAGACTTGAAAGTCAGCAGTGTAAAGCTATTAGCCTTTCTCGCAGGCTCGCTAATCCTAATATCACCGAATAATCTATATTCTATATCGTTCCTGCTCTCATTCAGCGCAGTGCTAGGGATATTGATAGTATTTAACAAACGATACAGTCTAGTAAAAGGGATTATAGCAATGGGAATCGCCTCATCCGTTTTCACTTTGCCACTACAGTTATACTACTTCGGCACAGCAAACCTGCTATCTATAATTACCACAACAATATTTACCCCGATTGTATGGCTACAAATGGCTCTAGGACTGCTTGCACTCATTATGCCTGCTATCACTGCACCGGCACTCGTCTATACTGAGCGATTTGCAAACTGGTTAATCAATTGGCTTACTGATATTAGCTGGCATACGCTGTTCATTTCTAAACCACCCTTACCGCTCTTGGTTATAGCCACCGCCATAGCACTAATACTAGTTTGCACTCGGTTTCGGCTGGCAAGCCTTGCAATATTTATACTGCCGATGCTGCCAATTCAACCCGATAATGTGCTACGCTTTCCCGTATTGCCACCGTCAGCAAAGGGGTATATACTGAAGACCGATAATGCAACGGAGATATTCTATCAAGGTATGCGTTCTAGCTTTGTATATGATATGCTACCGATTGCGGCTGAGTTTGGACTTAAAACATTTGACTATGGCAGGATACGAATATTTGACGGAGAAAACCTATACCTGCGGGTACGGAACAACTATTTGAGCGGACTAGTGTGCGTAAATGAATTAGCAAATGGTTGCAAATATATGTATTCCACACGCTCCAATACACTAACCCCGCCACTGGATAAAGATATAAAGCTATATGTAATATATAATAATAAGCATAGAGACGACAAAATCTATATACAGAAGGAGGACGGGGAGTTGACTATTCCTCTGAAATGATATGTTTATAACACTGAACGGCGAGGAGCACGAAATAACAAGCGGAACAACCGTAGAAAGCCTGCTGAACGAACAAAACATTAAACCTGCAGCAGTGGCGATTGAACACAACGGCACAATACTAGAGCGTGGCACATACCAGAACGCCGTGCTCAACGATGGAGACACTATGGAGGTCATCCGTTTCATCGGCGGTGGCTGAGATAAACTTCAGCGGACTAGCGTCATGGTTCTGGTATCTGAAACTGTGCATCCATGCCAAAGTAGTTTTTGAGAAACTCTGCCACCACTGGTGCGGCAACGTCCCCGCCACTCTTATTTTGTAATAGGGCATTTGCTCCATCATAGCCTAGCCAGAGCACCACAATATATGGGTATGCTATTGCTACCGTCCACAGGTCGCTACTTTCATCGCTCGTGCCAGTCTTTGCTGCCACTCCTTTGGGTAGCCCCGCACTCGCACCTGTGCCATAGACAGATACATCTTGCATAATTTTCATCACATCATAAGCAGTTTGCCTGCTAAATAGTTGCTCGCCACTCTTGCCTGTCAGTGGCACGTCTCGCCCATCAATAATTATACGCTGGAATAGGCTTACATTAGTAGCTGTGCCGAAATTAACAAACGTTGTATATATTTCACCGACATTTAGTGGGGTAGTTGCAAATGCGCCGAGTGCCATTGGGTAGTGGGAATATATGACGTCGCTAAAACCAATATCTTGCG
>BNUJ01000033.1 GCA_025997275.1 Deferribacterales bacterium | reverse complement strand
TGCGGAATCGGTTTTGTTGATGTGCTGCCCACCCGCCCCGCCAGAGCGATATGTGTCTACGCGCAAATCAGCCTCGTTCACAGAAATTTCAAGGTCGTCATCTATTTCAGGTAGCACGAACACTGATGCAAACGATGTATGTCTACGGCTCTGTGCATCAAACGGAGATATGCGAACAAGCCTATGTACGCCACTCTCGCCTTTTAAGTAACCATAGCTATATTCGCCGATAATGTTGAAGGTGACTGATTTTATGCCTGCCTCTTCGCCGTCTAATATATCAAGCAGTTCTAGCTTAAAACCTTCACTTTCTGCCCAGTGGCTATACATGCGCATCAACATAGATGCCCAGTCGTTAGATTCTGTGCCCCCTGCGCCAGGGTGAATCGTCACGATTGCGTTGTTTATGTCGTGGTCGCCGTTTAATATCAGTTTTAGCTCAAACTCGCTAGCTTGTTTTGATAGAGCGGGTAGCACACTTTCAAGCTCCTGCAGAGCGTCGCTATCCCCATCGTCTTTATAAAACCCCCAAAGGACGGTAGCATCATCTGATAAGCTTCTCAGCTTGCGCCATTCTTCAAGGAACTTCTTGTGCATTGACTGTTCACGTAGCAGAGCTTTAGACTCTTGTTTAGCCCAGAAGTTAGTATCAGCAAGCGACAATTCGTCAATATCAGCTATACGCTTGCTCAGCTCCTCGCCGTGAACGGCTGGGGTGAAACTATCAACTAACTTGTTTAGCCTATTGACCTCTGCTAATATCTCTTCGGGCTGCATTATTTCTCCAAGAATTTCTTAAAATAAGTGTCTATATCATTGCGCAGTTCAATTCCTGCCTGCTCAAAGCATTTAAGTAAATCGTCATAAGTGCCTTCGCCACCGATAAAATCCCAAAACTCATCAGCAACCTTTAATTCATTTTCTAAATCAATCATTCCGCGCATAGTCCAGCGACTATACGGTTCTGGTTCATACGGATTATATGGTATGGCAATCAAAGTTTCAACGTTCGCTTCAGGGTTAGTCGCAAGGGTGGCTGCCACCCATTCTAATAATGTTCTTTTGAACCCCTTAAATTCGCCCACATTAGGCTTAGCAGTCTTTATGTCTATTAGATAGATTGTTCCATCTCGCCCTATAAGTTTAATATCCACCCTTGTTGGTTTGACGGCTATCATTTTACCGTTTTGACAAACATCCCTAATAGCTTGTATCTCTGCTGGCTTGTTGGGTTGGGTGCTAGCTGTTGAGAGTTTATCCATAATGTTCTGAATTACACGTTGAGCTTCAGACGATATTTGCTTCCCTGCAATCTGCTGAGACTCTGCACTGGCAAAGCATAGTGAGGCGAGCGATTTTGCAACAGGTTCAAATATCGTGGTGCCGAAGTTTGTTGCAAGTGAATGTATAAACGAGTATAGAGCCATTCTGTCGCATCCTAGCAGGCGCGTGTGAAATGGCATTGATGCAGGTTCAGGATTATACGTCTTAAATTTATTCCTTATAGTTGCCGTTATAGTTTCAATGACTGCTACTTTCTGTTTTTCATCCATTGCTATATATCCTTTAAGTGAAATATTGTTTCCGAATATGCCACCTTATCTTTTTCTGCACGATTTAGCACGGGGCGTTTGAAATCAGCAACGATTTTCATCCCCGCCTTATCTGCTATAGCGGGGTAAAGATTATACTTATCGTTTGCCACCAAAAACACGTCATAGTCGCTCACCAAATATCTTTTGCAGTTGGCTAATACTTTAAATATGCCCTCAACATAGCTATCCTGAGCTTTTTTTGTCTGACCATTAGAGAGTGCCCCTATCTCTGAAATATCATTGCGTTCAAAACCAAACAGGTCATAAGCATAAGCATGTTGTTCGTGATAATCTATCAGCCCCACATAAGGCGGAGATGAGAAAATACCAGCTATTTTTTGTTGTTCCAATAACTCTGCAAATGCGGGTTTTACTTGCCGCAGAGCTGCGAGTATATCAATATTGCGACTATCGCCTGTTAGACAACATTGATGTGTGTTAGTTCGCAAATTACTGAACTGTTGTAAACGTTTAACTGTGTCTTTTGAGTAGGTTTCCCACCATTTCAGTATTGAAAACAGTGGCTTGCATATTTTGCCGTGCTTACTGCAATAGTATGGAGTAATAACGGGCTGTAAGAGCGTCACTAGGTCGGCGTGCGTGGTTGCACGGCAACTTCTTATAGTTCTGCTTAATATCAACTCCAAAATTTGCCTTACGCTACTATCTTTAACTTGTTGTATCTGCTCAAATACAAAGCCTATCTCATCTCTAACACTCTGCAAATACCATTTATCAAGGAATGTTGAATTAGTTTTTTGAGAGAGCTTGATGTCGTAGTCATACACTAGACGTTCAAAAACTGACAAAAAATCACTCTCTTTTTCCGCTCCGTAAGTTTGCTCGTCTATGAGTTTATTCCTTACCTGATATTTGTAGTCAGGCACGGGAAAATATTTGTTATTAAAGGCGTTTAGCTCTTTTAAGAGCTTTTCGTCAAAATCCTGTATATTGGAATCAGCAACAAAGTTTCTTAGTGCCCCTGTAATATCAAATATTGCCTGTTCCACGTTTGCTAAGTTATATTTTGCCAGTTTAGCATTACTTATAAAGCTATTAAAGCTAGACACGTCTATGCCTATGGCGTGTATGCCCAGCTCGGCAGCCTGAACTAACGTCGTTCCGCTCCCAGAAAATGGGTCAAGGACAATATCTCCAGCCTTAAAGTATGTATCTTTTTTTAGCCTGTCTGTGTGTTCGTCTAAAAAATATTCCACCAGTTGGGGGATGAACTTACCTTTGTATGGGTGCAGTCTGTGAACGTGTTTTGTGGTTTCTGTCTCTTTATATTGCTCAAATGACAATTCCCAGTTTATATCATTACCTAGACGCTCCTTAAATGACGTCTCCCTTGACCCGTTATAGGCATTATAATATTCAAGCAAATCTTGCAAGCTTACACGGGTGCTGCCATTTGCACCATTCTTTTTTATGCGTCCATACTGAACAAGATAACTAATATTGGATGGGCTTACATATCTCCCGATGTAGCCAGTAGCCCAATCACTTGCGCCTTTCAGCGTCAACATTTCGTTCATTTAGTAAAACCCTATTTAACACTATCGTTATCAGTATATTGCAAGTCTAGGAAATTGCTTTCTACTGCACGTTCTATGTTCGCCACTGCGGAGATAATGCCATATTTAGCATTGGCAAGTGAAATTCTAGCCCTGTTGAGCGCAACGTTTGCATCCAGCAGGTCGGTAGTTGTTGCCTCGCTCTGCGTATATTGCATCTGGGTTACGCGGTAGCTTTCCTCAGCCTGTTCCACACCCAGTTTTGCTACAGACAACATCTCTTTGGCAGAAAAATAGTTTTCATAAGCACTGCTAAGTGCTAGTTTCAGTGCATTGCGGGTATCGTTCACGCTGTGCGCCCCTGCCTGTGCAGTCTTTGCCTTAGCTATCTCCTGATTGGCATTTGCAAACCCTCTAAACAAATTCCATGTAGCAGTCAGCCCTACGCTAGTAGCCGCATCGTAGCTGCCCTGCCTTCCATCCATCGGGTTGTTCTCATCGCCATACCACGTCCTAGCCGCCTGTGCATTTACCTGTGGCAGAAATGTGCTGAACGCTTGCGTAGCCGTGGCGTTTGCTATGCTATATGCCATTTTTGTGGCTTGCAGTTCACTGCGTTTATCCTCTAGTTGCTTGTATAGCTCTTCTAGTGTAGGTATATTATACTCTGCCAATTCTAGGTCTTTTACAACTTCGGCAGCTTCTATTGTTCTGCCGATATATTTTTCTAGCTGTTGTTTGGCTATTTTTAATGATATTTGCGCGTTCATTAAATCAAGCCTTGATGATGCCAGCTGCACATCCACCTTCAACACGTCCGCCCTAGAGAACTGCCCTACGCGATATGATACCGATGCAGTGTTTTTCTGCGCTTCCAACAATTTCACCGTCTCAGAAGCAACATTTGCTTGGTCGTTCGCCTGTAGGTAAGATATATAGGCTTTCTTAATGCCTAGCATAATATCTTGCTTGTTGGCTAAATATTGATATTTTTGCGCAGAGTATGAACTCTTGCTAATTCGCAGATTATTTACGTCTGCAAATCCATTAAATAGATTATATCCCAGCGCAATACTAGCCGTTGAGGACGTGACTTCAGTGCCATCAAAGCCCGTGTCTCGTTTCTCTTTGTCTGATAGCTTTGATTTTGTATAGCCAGCACTTACGTCCAATGTTGGCAAAAATGCCGCCCCGCTTGTCAGCGATGTGTAAAACTGGCTGTCTAGTAGCGAACGTTGCCGCTTTATAGATTCATCGTTGTTTAGTGTAAGCTCAATAGCCTCTTCAATAGTTATCGCCATAGCAGTATTTTCCGTAGCAAAGTTCCCTATTAAAAGTAGCATTAAAGCACTTAAAAACTTTTTCATAATAACAACTCCTTATTTTCATCTCTTCCTTTGCGGACTTTCTAAAAAGCCCATACACAGGCTAAGCATCGCTGGCACCACAAATATTGTTATCACAGTTGACAGCGCAAGCCCGCCTAACATCACGCTACCAAGCCCCCTGTAAAGCTCCGAACCCGGACCAGAAAACACAACCAACGGCAACAATCCCAATATAGTGGAAAGGCTGCTCATAAATATCGGACGTAGCCGTGAAGAAACTGATTCTGTAATGGCACTTTGCGCGGGCATCCTATACAGTCTGATATTATTCAGCGACTGGTGAACTATCAGTATGGCATTGTTCACTACTATCCCTATCAATATTATAAATCCAAGCATTGTCAGTATATCAAATGATTGGGGCACAATTACTTTATCCACAAGTCTAAAACCTAAAAATCCGCCCGCTAGCGCAAACGGCACAGAGAATAATATTATAAGCGGATAGAAGAAATTGTCAAACAGAGCAGCCATTAAAAGGTACGTAATGATAATAGCTAGGACAAAGTTTCTTGCCAGTGCGTCTTTAGCCTCATTCAGACTACTTGCTGAGCCTGTAAAACGCGTTTCTACGTTGCGGAGCGCACCATCAGCCCTAAGTGGGGCTATAACTTGCCCATCTATAATATCCATCATCTGTTCCAGCACTACATCAGGTGGCGGGATTATCGTTAGGTTGAATGTGCGTTTGCGTTCGTAGCGACGTATCCCTTCCATGCCGGCACTCAGCTCCAAGTCTGCCACGTTATATATCGGTATAACGCCACCGTTGCTAGTTGCAAGTGGCATCCTTGATAAATCTTCAGGGTTTGCAATATCATTTGCGGGGTAGTTAAGCGTTAAGTCCATTGTGCCTATCGCAGGGTCGTGAAAATCACCTATACGTCTGCCATCCACATACACATCTATAGTAGTGCCTAGTGTAGAGGGGTTTAGTCCCGCATCAGCAAGACGGTATCTGCTGGGGATGAAATTTGCCTCAGGGAACATCATTTCTAGTGACGGTCGCGGACGTATCTGTGCCTTAGGGATTAGCTCTAAAATGCGCGCCATTATCTGCCGAGATACTATTATTAACTCGTCAATATTTTCTCCGCTAACAACTACGTTCATTGAACGTGTGCCACTGCCCCTGTTTTGAAATACCCCCTGTTGTGCGGTAAAACCCATTACACCTGGGATAAGCGGTGTTTTAGATGCCATTAACGGCACTAGTCTGTCTGCCTTGTTAGGGTCTGCCGACGTGGTCTGGATAAAAACGCCACCAGGGTTGATAAAATATATATAGTCTTTAATCCGCGGATAGCCATCAAGAGCACTTTCTGTGTATGGGCGTACCTCTTTATACAACATATCGGCAAGCTCGCCGCGCTCATTCAGCGATAGTCCTGATGGCACTATAAGTGAAGTTTGAATCATATTCATATTGCCCTGCGGCAGATATTCCATCTTAGGATATAGCAGTAGCGTCAAGAGGAGCGAGCCAGACATAAAGCCGATTATCAAGGTTAGCCGCCTGCGCAACGAGACGTTGATAAATATAAGTGCGCTCATTATCACATCGGTGAGTTTAGTTCCAAAATCCCCAATCTTTATACTTAGTTTGCTGGGTGCTCTCGGTGGAAATTTCTCAAATATTAGTCTAGTTAAAACAGGCGTTACAAACACCGCTACCAGCAACGAAAACGACACCGCTGAACTTATCGCTATGGCAATGTCTCTAAATAGCTGCCCTGCCTCCTGCTTAACAAACACTATCGGTAGAAATACTGAAACAGTGGTGAGTGTTGAGGACAGCACCGCCCCCCACACCTCGCTAGCACCGTCTATGGCAGCTTGTAGCGGTTTTTTATCCATATTCAAGTGTCTGTCTATGTTTTCAAGAACGACTATAGCGTTATCTATAAGCATACCTACAGCAAACGCTATACCCGCAAGACATATTACGTTTAGCGTGCGCCCTAATAGATTTAACACTATAAACGTTCCTATTATGCTGATAGGGATAGCTATGGCAATTATTATTGTGGACGCGCCCTTGCGCAAAAATAACAACAAGCTAATAATCGCCAGTATGCCACCAAATACTATATTGCCTTGCACCAGTCCGATTGCGCCGTTTATATATGGACGCTGGTCATACACCCAGTGAAGCTGCAAACCTTGAGCTGCTAGCACGTTTTTGTTCAGCTCATTATGCAGTGCCTCTACCGCATCTGTGATTTTCAACACATTTGAGCCGCCCTCGTTGACGATGCCCATCAGCATCATTCGCTTGTCGCCATATTTAACTGCTGAGTCGCTTGCTGCATATCCGTAGCCTACGTCAGCGATGTCTTTCACCTTTACTCCGCCGTGTTCAGATACTACCAGTGTTTCTTTGATGTCGTCAGGGCTTGTGAACTCCGATACCGTGCGGACACGATAGTTTTTGCGTCCAACGGGTAGCAGTCCCGCGGATGTATTGGTGTTATTTTGCATTATAACGGTGGTTAATTTCTCTATGCTGATGTTATAGGCAGCCATCTTTTCAGGTTTGATTGTCACTTGCATCTGCGTGGGGCGTCCACCGTAGAAAAATACCTCTGAAATTCCGTCTATACGCTCAAAACGTGGCACAATCTCATCGTTGATATATGTTTGGTATGAATCTATATCTTTTTTGTTATCAGGTAATGGCTCTATCAGCATATATACGATAGGTGCGGCGTCTGCCCCGCTTGCACGGATAGTTGGTCTGTCAGAGTTAGTCGGATAGCGGCGCACCTCGTTTAGCTTGTTTGACACTAGCAGAATGGCGTCCATTAAATTAGTCCCTAGCTCAAAACGCAGTGTAATAGAACCTGAACCGTTGTTTGATACGCTTTCCATCTCTACAAGCCCAGCTAGGCTTTTTAGAACGTTTTCCTGTGGTTCAACTATTTCTTGTTCTATTTCGTAGGGAGTAGCACCTGACCAAGACGTGCGAACGGTAATAGTAGGGTATTCTACATCTGGACGTAGCTGGTAAGACATATTAATTAGGGCTTGCAAGCCAAACAGCAGTATAAACAGCACGCCAACAAGGATTTTAACAGGATTTTCCAGCGAATATTTTAGCATATTTACAGCTTCATTGGGCTATGCGGACGGGCGTTCCGCCTACTATAGTTTCATTGCCACGTGTTATGACGCGCATGCCAGCCTTTAATTCGTCCGATGAAATACCTGCCTGTGTTCCTGAATAGCCGATTACGGAGATTGATACCTGTTTTGCCTTATCGCCATCTACAATAAACACATAGTTAAGCCCCGCACGAGACACTACCGCATCACGCGGCACAACTAGCGATGCAACGTTAGTGCTTGCCGATAACATTGCGGTGCAGTCCATACCATTCATAAATGCGCTGTCATACGGAATATCTAATTTCACGGGAAATGTGCGGACTGATGCATTGCCACTAGGCACTATTGCCCTGACCTTTGCGCTGTGGAGCTTCCCATTGACTTTAACATTCGCACTGTCCCCTAGCCTAATGCTATTCACCACAGACTGCGGAGCGTTGACTACCACCTCCATCTGCCTAGAAGCAATGTCAAATGCTGGGGAGCCGACACTAACCCAAGAGCCTTTATTCACATATTTTTTTAAGATTACACCATCAAAGGGAGCTACTACGCGTGAGCGTTTCATATCTACCTCTAATAGAGCAAGGTTAGCTTTCGCCTCATCATATAGATGTTTTTGTATTTCAAGGTCGGTAACACTGTTCTGATAAGCTTGCTCCGATATGCCGTTTTCGGCGTAAAGAGCTTTTGAACGCACAAAGGTGCGGAGCGAGCGAGCAACAACAGCCTTTTGCTGTGATACGCGCGATTTAGCGGCACTGATATTTTGCGAGAGTGCATCTGCGTTTATGGTGGCAAGCGTCTTGCCGTTAGCCACGTCTGAGCCTTCATCAGCGTTGATTAAGTCTATACGTCCGCTACGTTCGGCTGCAACAGTCGTAGTGGCATAGTAGTTAATGGTGCAGATGTAGTCTTGAGACGGGGCAATTTCGCCACTATTTACCACAGCGACTGATACGAGAGGTGCCTGACGCTGCTGCGCACCTGCAGTAGCGCAAAAAAGCACTGGCAGCGTCACTATAAGCAGTGCTAATGCATTTACTTTAACCTTGCGCATAGCTTAATATTATAATACATAAAACTAGCAGCGTCAAGAGATGCTCATAAATTTAAGGTCAGTTCGCCCATATTCTTTTTGTCAAACTAAAGTAAATGAACCATGCTGTTGCTTAAATAATAAATCTTAAATGGTTAGAAAACTTATAATAAAAGTTGTAGTTAGGATATAAGAAAAACTTTTTTAATTTTTTTATAAGAATAGTATTGTATTTTTTAATTTCATACTCTATAATCCCCCTTAAACTAATTTATTGGGGGGGGGGGGAATGCTGACCGATGACATTAAACGTCTTATAGACAAACACTATGACAAAGCCGTGAATATACGACATACGCTTCACAGGAATCCTGAAATTGGACATGAGGAGTTCCAAACCAGCAAGTTGATTGCTGACACGCTCGTTTCACTGGGTATTGAGACTAAAACAGGCGTTGATAAAACGGGCGTTGTTGGACTGCTCAAGGGTGGCAAACCGGGCAAAACGGTGCTATTACGTGCCGATATGGACGCCCTACGTGTCACTGAGGAAGCCAACGTTCCATTCAAATCAGAACGCGAAGGTTTTATGCACGCCTGTGGGCATGACGGACACGTAGCGGGACTGTTGCTTGTAGCTATGGTGCTGAATGACTTGAAAGCCCAAATTTCTGGCAATGTCAAGCTGATGTTCCAGCCCGATGAGGAGTATGCTGGCGGTGCTGACAATATGATAAAGGCTGGCGTGCTGGACAATCCAAAGGTTGATATAGCGTTTGCTGGACACCTGTGGGGCAATACTAAAGAGGGGCAAGTTGTTGTGCAGGGTGGTCCGTTTATGGCTGCTCCAGATGAGATAACTATCCGCGTTATCGGCAAGGGTGGGCACGGCTCGGCTCCGCAGGAGGCAGTTGACCCTATACTAATGGCTGCTGACCTGCTACAGGCGTTCCAACTAATTATCTCACGCAACAAGGTGCCGACTGACCCAGCGGTGCTATCTATCGGCACTATACACAACGTAGGGGCGAATGCTTTCAACGTTATACCGAGTGAAGTGCAGATGACAGGCTCACTGCGCACATTCAGTGAATATAATCGGAAGTTTATACCAGAGGCGATGAAACGTGTGGCTGATGGTGTTGCAATGACGCATGGCGGTAAGTGTGAGGTAGAGGTAGAACCTCACTACCCCGCGCTATTTAATGACGATGGTGCAGCTGCTATAATGAAAAAATCTGTAGCGCGGCTTATCCCTGAAAAGGATATTATCACCAATATGCCCCCAGCTATGGGTGGTGAAGATTTCGCCTATATAGCGCAAAAAGTGCCCTCTTGTTTCATATTTGTAGGAATATCTGAGGATATGAATAACCCTGCAATACACCACAACCCTAAGTTTCAGTGGAATGATAAAGTGTTAAAGACTTTGGCAGGCTGTCTGGCGCAGGTGTCTGTTGACTACCTAAATGGCAATTAAAAAATAGTGTGATAAATAAAATAAGCGAGGTATCTTATGTCAGAAAAAAGTAGTAATAGCGTTCTCTACAGAGTGCTAAATATGGTGGAGGTGGCGGGCAATAGATTGCCTGACCCGATATCAATATTTTTCATCCTCTGCCTACTATTGTTAGCAATCTCATACGTATTTGAGGGCGTAGTGGCAATCCATCCGAAAGATGGCTCAACAATAACGGTAATCAACCTTATCTCAAAGGCGCAGTTGCAAAACTACCTGAACTCTATCGTCACGAACTTTTCAGGTTTCCCTCCGCTGGCTCTTGTGCTGATAGTTCAGCTTGGCGTTGGTGTGGCTGATAGGACTGGGCTTATGGCAACGGCTTTGAGGCGTGCTGTTTCTAATATGCCTAAGAGTTTAGTTACATTTATCGTTATATTTGCTGGCATCAATGCAAATGCAGCAGGCGATTCTGGTTTTATAGTGTTACCTCCGCTTGCAGCGATTGCATACATGGCATCAGGCAGACACCCGTTAATCGGCGTGTTAGCAGGGTTCGGTGGTGTGGCGGCTGGCTTTGCAGCTAACCTATTCCCGAATATGCTTGATATATTAGTGTGGAGTTTCACACTGCCAGCAGCACAAACGATTGACCCTAGCTATACGGTGTTGCCGACTATGAACTTCTACTTCTTATTTGTATCAACGTTCTTCTTAACGGCTGTTGGGGTAATCGTTACCGAAAAGGTTATCGCTCCGCGTTTTGAGGGTGTGCCATTTCAAACGCCAGTAGAGCACCAAAACACTGACCTTAGTGTTGCAGAAAAGAAAGGCTTGCGTTGGGCGGGCATATCGCTGTTAGCATTTATAGCAGTTTTAGTGCTCCTATGTTTAGGAGACCATCCATTTATGGGCGATTCCAAAACGGGCGAACTGCTTGGTATGAATGCTCCTATGAATAAGGCAATGACGACTGTTATGTTGTTATTATTCTTTATCCCAGGTGTGACTTATGGTATATGTACAGGCAAAATCAAGAACGATAGGGATATCGTTAAACTTATGGGACAGTCAATGAGTGATATGGGGTCGTATATTGTGCTTGCTTTTGCAGCATCTCAGTTCTTAGCACTCTTTAACTTCAGTCACTTGGGCGTGATAATAGCTATCAAGGGCGCAGAAGTGCTGAAGAACGCCAATATGACAGGCATGGGGCTAATGGTAGGTTTCATATTATTCAGTGCATTCTTGAACCTATTTATCGGCTCTTGTTCAGCAAAGTGGGCAATACTTGCGCCTGTGTTTGTGCCAATGTTCCTGTTGTTAAACTTTGACCCACCTTTAACGCAGATAGCATACCGCATAGGCGACTCAGTGTCCAATCCGCTGTCCCCACTGTTTCCCTACTTCCCAATATTATTGGGCTATGTGGCGAAGTATAAACCAGATGCTGGTATAGGCACAATTATATCCAATATGTTGCCATTCTCTTTAGCAAACTTGGTTGCATGGATTATACTTATTGTTGTGTTTATGGCGTTTAATATACCACTAGGCATATACTAGAAAATATTACTAATCTTAGCCCCTCCCCTAACAGGGAGGGGTTTTTAGCCGATATTTCGCGGAAGTGTCGTCTGACATTAAGTTTGAGGCTAGTATAGTGTTAACTTCACGGTTGATAAGGGCAGTGTCAGTTAGCCTGTCCATTAACACTTTGCCACCTCTGCTTGGGAGCATATAACTTACGAGACATTTTATAACACATTATAAATATCAAGTCAAATGTTATCTCGGGGACTATATACTTGACTAGACTAAAAACAAGTAAATTATGCTTGACGAAAGCATATTAAATATGCCCCAGCAATAGATTATAAGCCAATAAAAAAGTTTGTAAATTTAACCAAGGTTAGAATGACACGTTGACAATGGAGAATTCCCTACCCCTTGACGGGAGCGAGCAGGGAAGACCTTCTCCCAGCAGGAATCATCACCATTCAGGCTATAATGTCGCTGTTCAACCAAACTAAAACCCACGTGTCAGTCTATGGATTGCGTGAGGGCGTGACTATTGAGGCGACTTTACTTACCAAAAAAGCGAATATTGCGTATCCGTGTTAAAAAATAGCCAATATGCCTAAGTCTAATATATTGTAGCAACTTAAATATCACTCTAGGTCTTAGGAAAAACCTGCGATATGTTTGTTTTTGGGCTGCAAGCACATCCTCAGCTACCAAGCCCTCTGGAACATAGTTGACATCTCCCCAGTATGACTGGTTAAATCTACGTGTGTATTGCCCTTCTAGTTCGTTCCAATAGTCTGAACCGGGCAGAACAGCCAGTATTGATACATTAACCAAATCTAGCGGTTCACTCAATATAAAATCTATAGTTTCTTTAATCGTCTGCTTCGTTTCGCCCGGCATACCAAATACAAATAAACCCGTTATCAATATATCATTGTTATGTAGTATTTTAAGGGCAGTTTTAATAGCACCAATATCTTCCCGCTTGTTCATATTGAGCAACATTACAGGCGATGCAGACTCTATCCCGATGGCGATATTATAAAACCCCGCTCTTTTCATAACCTTAACGAGTGCATCGTCAAGCCTATCCGCCCTAGCCATCGTAAATAGTGGCAAATTTAGATTGTCCTTAATGATAGCATCACATAGGCTATCAATATATTCCCTGTCAACGGTTATATTATCATCTACAAACTTTATCTCACGAATTCCATATTTTTCTTTCAACAAGCGCATTTCGCCTAACACATTTTCAGGGGAACGCATACGCACTCGCTTGCTGTAAAAATCGGGGCTAGAACAAAACTTGCATGAATATGGACAACCGCGAGACGACATTATGCCAACTGACGGGGAATCCTTTGCTATCATAAACCAAGTTGTGTATGCTTTATGTGCGGGCTGTAATTGTTCCCAGTCTGGATATGGTATATCGTCAAGGTTCTCAACAAAGTCTGCCCTGACAACGGCAGTATTTTCATCTTTCAGCTCATTTAGAGAATAGACCCCTTTAATTTTTGAACCGTCTGTCAAAGTATTGTTAAAATCATTCTCTGCAAGTTTCAGCAGGGCAATTTCTCCCTCTCCACAGACAACATAATCTGCCCCACTAGCTGTAAGCGTCTGATATGGCATAAATGTCGGGTGAACACCACCTATTATAACCTTGATTCCTGCACCTTTCAGGCATTTAGACAGGGCAACTGCTTCATCGGCGTGGGTGGTTAGGCAACTTATACCTGCTACATTTATGTTTTCTTTCTTTAGTATTGCCAAAACATCATCATTAGAGAGATTGTCGCGCATAGCATCCACTATAAGTGCATTATACCCATTAACCTTTAAGTAGCTAGCTAGATAGCCCAGTGCGAGTATAGGATTTTTGGTGTCTATCTCAAAATTGGGACGTATAAGGGCTATGCAATAATTATTGCTATTATTGCCTGTTGCACCTTGCGGGGGGGGGGGGGTAATGCTTTTAACTGTCATTATATTGCACCATCCTCTAAAATAGCGTGATATATACTATATGAAAATTAACCAAAAAGCAAACTAATTTTT
>BNUJ01000032.1 GCA_025997275.1 Deferribacterales bacterium | reverse complement strand
TCTTGTCCTCAAGCTGTGCTAACACGTCAAGCCTAGATAACTTCCCGTGTATTGTTAGTGCAGAGAGTTCCCTGTTGTCTAGTATTTCAAGTGAAACGATAGGCTTTTTCCTAGTATCCTTTAACACCGCATTAAGAAAAGCCATGAGCAAAGGCTCACTCTGCCCACGCTCCCCTAACGTTTTCTTAAACGCAAAATCATTCAACGGATTCAACCGCTCTGCAACGTTCCTGCTACCCATACGAAGATTATAACAAGTATAGCTAGACTTGACAAGAGAAAAACAGGGGACTATATACTTGCCCCCCCCCTTGTCTTGACACCTCACAAAAAATGAGCTAGGATTGAGCAATTAAACTTCCGCACTAGGAGTAGTCATAGGAGCAGTCAATGGGCAATATAACTGATAATTTCGTTGTACGTATAATAATAATAATAGTGATAACCATTTTGGTTTCCAATGCTATGTTTATGGCATTTGACAACTCGTGGAGTCTTGTACAGAAACGCGGAGAACTGCATCTTGGCTACAATAAGAGCTATGATAATGCTAGCTTTGTTCTTGAACTGGCAACTGAGGTGTCAAAACGCATAGGTGTCAATCTAATGCCACAAGCCATTGACTGGTCTGAAAAGGAAAAAGCATTAGATGCTGGTATGGTTGATTGTCTATGGGGCGGGGTAAAGCGTCTTGACTCGGAGGACAATAGCATGACTTTCTCCAAACCATATATGAAAGATGGCTACCTTGTAGGGTTTAGGCGGGGAAACGTAGCACTTAAAAATAAAGTTCAAGTAGCTCTTGTTGCAACCATTAAAGATGGCACAGCAAAGAATATAGCAAACCGCTGGTTCACTAAGGATGTTATTTTAGAACCTAAGTAGCCCTAAAAAGCGTTTTCAATATGTGTGATGACGCCCTCATCTATGGATATAATATCACAACGGCATAGGGAATGTATATTATGCATTACGCAATACATTGTGGCGCAGTTTTTAATGCGCCGTTGTTTTGTGCCGATTACAGCCTCAAACCCCTTACCATATCTGTTGCTGCTACGCAGTTTTACCTCAACAAACACATAAGTTTCGCCTTGTTTAGCAACGATATCTATCTCGCCGTATCTCGTTCGGGCGTTCATTCGGACTATTTCATAGCCCTTGTTTTTGAGATATTCAGCTGCCTGCTGTTCGCCTGCTGTGCCGACTTGACGTTTATTTGGCTGTTGCTGGTTCATTCCTCTTTCTTGTCTTTACCAGATAGACGACGATAGCCGCAATACATAGCGAAGAGTAAGTGCCTACCAATATGCCCACTAGCATCATGAATGCAAAACCGTTTATGACTTCGCCTCCAAATAGATATAGACTCAGCACAGCTAAAAACGTAAGTGCTGATGTCACAATCGTGCGCGATAGCGTTTCATTAAGACTGCTATTTATTAGCTCTTTCCACGAAAGATTTGCATGCAACTTCATATTTTCACGCATTCTGTCAAATATCACTATTGTATCGTTCAGTGAATAGCCTACCACCGTGAGAATTGCCGCCATTACCGTTATGTTAAGCTCTTTGCCCGACAAGCTATAAGCCCCTAGCGATATTATCACGTCATGGGTTAGTGCAATCACTGCACACACGCCGAACAATGGCTGAAACCGAACTGCAATGTATATTAAAATACCAACCAGCGCGTATAGCATAGCATAAAAAGCCTTGTTCCTAAGTTCACTGCCCGCTTGCGGTCCCACCTGCTCGGTCTTCTGTATGCTCGGCGAATGGCTAGATAGCTGGCTGGATAGCTGTGCAGTTATCCTAGTTGACAAATCTTGCAAGCTGAGTTTGCTGGTTTCAGCGATACGAATCAACACTTCGCTAGAATCAACACCGCCAAAGTTCTGTATTACAAAATCGGTCGGTATGGCGGGCGAAATTGCCGTGCGAACACGCTCCAGTTCAATGCTCTCCGAAAAGCGGACTTGCACCACCGTGCCACCAACAAAGTCAATGCCTACATTAAAGCCTTTAGTCAACACTACTATGAGGCTTATGATTATAGCGACAAGCGAAATGATTATGTATATGCGCGCCTTGCCGACAAAGTCTATGCTAATATCAGGTTTTACTAGTTCAAACATTATCTGCCCCTATATACTGATAGATTGGACGTCTTTATTCTTTATGATAAAGGTCATAAAAATCGTCTTGGTTACGTACACCGCCGTGAACATTGAAGCGATAAGTCCTAACGATAGTGTCACGGCAAACCCCTTTACTGGACCGGTGCCGAACTGGAACAGAACTACCGCTGCAATAAGGCTAGTTACATTAGCATCTATGATAGTAGTGAACGCTTTATCATAACCGGTCTCAAAGGCATTCAGCACAGTGCGCTTGTTTTTAAGCTCTTCTCTAATGCGCTCAAATATCAGCACGTTAGCATCAACTGCAATGCCAAGCGTTAATATCACACCTGCAATGCCGGGCAGTGTCAGCGTAGCTCCTGATGCACACAAAGCACCGAGCAACACCACAAAGTTGCACACTAGCCCTACATTTGCCACAATCCCGCTAGATTTATAGTAGATAGCCATAAATAACATGATGAGAACAAGTCCGATAATGGACGCCTTGACCCCTGCATGTATTGAATCTAACCCAAGAGACGGTCCCACAGTGCGGTTTTCCAGTATCTCCACTGGGGCGGGCAGACTACCCGCACGCAACACTATTGCTAAATCTTGCGCCGTCTCTATAGTAAATCTGCCAGAGATAGAACCCTCGCCACCCGTAATGGCTTCACGAATATTCGGTGCAGAGTAAATATTGTCATCAAGCACTATTGCAAGCCGCTTGCCAACGTTACTGCGCGTAACATCTGCGAATATGCGCGCTCCCGCAGGGTCAAATCGGAAAGCAACAACAGGGTCGTTATACTGCGAATATTGAACTGTTGCGTCCATAAGGCTATCGCCAGTCAGCAACACTTCACGTTTCAGTGCCATAGGTGTAGCGGACAAGACCTTGCCTGTGGCTTTATCAAGTTCTTTGGAATATAAAAGTATATCATCATAAGGGATAGTAGGGTTGTCGCCAACGAGCTGTGCTGGAGGCACGTTCTCATCCACTAAGTAGAAACGCAGTTGTGCCGTCTGCCCGATTAGTTTTATTGCCCGTTCAGGGTCCGTTTCGCCGGGCAATTGAACGATAATTTGGTCTTTGCCTTGTCGCTGAATCAGCGGTTCCGATACACCAAACTCGTCTATGCGGTTACGTATTACCTCTAACGACTGCGACACCGCTTGCGTGCGCACCCTGTCAATGCTAGCACTATCAAGCTCAAACGTTATTGAGTCAGCACTGTCCGCCTGTTGTGTCAGCTGAAAACGTTGAGCTTGTTTTACTATATCAGCAGTTTTAGCACCAGCAGTAAAACCTATGCGTACTGAGTATTGCGGTGCTTTCTGCACATAAGCAAATGGGATGTTCTCCCTTTGCAGCTCACGGCGTAGTTGATAGACTATGCTGTCAACGCGTGATTCAAGGGCTTTGTCTGTATCAACGCTCATAAGGAGGTGCATCCCCCCTTGCAGGTCAAGCCCAAGCCTGATGCTATTTTTCAGGGGAACAATGAAAAACAATGCCCCTATAAGCACTACGCCTACAACGCCCCAGCGAAACTTCAAGTTCATTGTTATTTACGCTCCAGAGAGGTTTCCTCACTATACTTGCCAGCGATGCCCGACTTAACAATCTTTACCTTGATGCCACCCAAGTTTATTAAAAAAGTGCGCGGGTCTATTACAGACTCAATAGTTGCTATCATTCCTGATGATGTTAGCACTACGTCCCCTGTTTTTAGGCTATTTAGCGTGTTTTCTTGCTCCCGTTGACGTTTCCTGTTCGGACGTATCAATAAGAGGTAGAAAAGTATTATCATCACAACGAACGGCACCATCTGTCCAAGCCCAGACTGAAAGAAATTGCCTTGCACTTCGCCTGCTTGTGCATAAGCCATAGGTGCAAATAAAGCTGTTATCGTATCCAACATTTCACATCCCTCCAATAATAAAAAATGCTACCAGTCTGTGATTATATTACAAAAAATATAATTTGCAAGCAACTAGTTAAAATCAGGATTTTTGCCTCATAGCTATAATAATGTCCGCTAGTTTTTGCTATTGATATTATCGGTAGAGTATGTTAATATTACTTAAATACTAATACAGAGGACGATAATATGAACGTTCCTAAATTGAACGAACAGCAGCTAAAAACGCTCTTTTCTATAGACGACGTACTTCGTGCCGAAAGTATGGTAGGGCAATGCTATGATTGCACTGTATCAGGCGGAGATTTGAGTGCGAAAATTCGTGGCAACCATGGCGTATATAGTATCAAGCTCAAAACGTTGCAAGAGCCTATGGCTTATGAGGGCATTGGCGAGGACGGTGAGGCTGTATCAGGCAAATATTTTGCGGCTCTAGGACTAACTTACATATATACCCCATGGAAGTTTAAGGTAGAGGGAGCAGGGCTTGACAGGAGTACCATATCAAGTGCAGACGATATACAGCTATATATTGCACTTACCCCGTTGCGCCAGCTACTAGATGAGCTTAAGACTAAAAATGTTCCCCTAGCGGCTTTTGCTGATATGGTGCACGTTCCGCTACAGCAAATACATCAGGCTATGAATGACGGCGACCATGATGTTCCACATACATTACTTGGACCGCTGAAGTTTGCTTGCCTGTATATGCTTGAAAAACTGAAATAACCATGATGGCAAGAGAGGCTTGAGGTATGAGCTATTTAGTTGTGGCATATTGTGTGGTGTGGGTAGTGCTGGGGGGCTATATTTGGAATTTGTCCTCTAGGCTGAAACGTCTTGAGGATAAGGTTCGGCGTTGACTAATGGCGTTGGATATCCGCACAGTGGAACGCGAGCTAGACAAGATGCGCGCAGAGACACTCGGCGATGCGGGAGTTGTGCTAGAAATAGTTATAAAACAGGCGAATGTTGCGAGATTAGCTCTTGAGCAGAATAGACGCGATTATCAGCTAGAACCAGACAGGATACTTGCATTGAAAATTAAAGCTGGGGAACGTGAACTTGATAAATTAAATGCCGATATGGAGCGTTGTTATCGTAATCTAGTTATTCAGCGTGAGGCTATAGGCGTATTTGACCACGCGATATTACAGGAGATTTATGCGTATCCTAGTATCAAATGATGATGGCATTCAGTCTCATGGTCTGTTGTCTCTGGTCGTTGCTCTGTCAAAGGTTGCAGAGGTAACATTGGTAGCTCCAGCACAGGAGATGAGTGCGGTATCAAGACACTTAACGTTAAACAATATACTAATAGTTGACAAGTTTTATAAAGGCGGAGATTTTTTCGGCTATGCAATTCACGGCACTCCCGCAGACTGCGTGAAACTAGGGCTTAGTGAGCTAGTGAAGCATAAGCCTGACTACGTGTTTTCGGGCATAAACAACGGTGCAAATGTATCATCGCAAATTTGCTATTCGGGCACGGTAGCGGCGGCATTGGAGGGGGCGGCGGACGGTATCACTTCGGTTGCTGTGAGCCTGCCTACGACTGAACGCCCCAGCGGACTGGGCTATGATGCATCGGCAGAGATTGCCTTAAAGTGGCTTGAAGTTATGGAGCGAGGCGAACTGCCACACGGAATAGTCTATAATATAAACGTTCCACCAATCCCTACTGCTCAGATGAAAGGCTTTGTCCCAGCGACTGCTAATGAAACTGATTTCAAGATGAAGTATGAGAAACGCAATTCACCACGCGGGGGGACATATTACTGGCTAAGCGATGTTCAATTGCCAAAATCTTACGCTGATGGCAGTGATGTTAGTTGCCTGAAAAAGGGCTATATACCGGTAACTCCGCTTAATAGATTAGGCGTTCTTGATGAAAATGCATTCCGTGTGCTCAGCACTACCACTCTTAATTAGTCTATGTCTATTATTTAGCACTGCTTCGTTTGCTGCAGGCAGTGGATTTGTGCTGACAAAACCCGTCTTGTCGCCGTTTGTTCTAACACCTAGCTACGATAAACCTGACGTGGCAACTATAATGCCGATTCTGATGCCCATATATGCTGAAGAATATCTTACTTATTATGTTAAACAGCTTGGTGTAGCACAACCTGCACGAACACAAGCACAGTTTGTTAAGATATTGAACGAGCGCATAGCAGATGGGCAGTATAAACAGGCTACAATAATGCTAGAAACAAGTCCGCAGCAGTTATTTAGCGACAGCAGACTTAATAATATTAGGATGCTACTTGCCTATAGAGCGAAAGATTACAGGAAAGCGGGTTTGTTATACCGATACATCACTCCAGAATATACTCTAGTAGCTGTTGATTCGTTGCTCAATGCTAGCCTGTCTGACATGCGCCTAGCCATACTAGCTAAACCACTAATAGAGCGGATAAAAAATAATGAGGACAAACGATTTGTTCAGAATAAATACTATATAGTTAACGGAGAATATAAGCGGCTTGGTGGTAGCCTTAGTGAGGAAAAGCAGTTGGAGCTGCTAAATTTCTATGTGCTGTCCTGTTTCCCAGTGCTTGATGAGCGCGTTATGGAGCGGCTCATATCAAACAATAAAAATCTTGTCCGCTATCAACGTGTATATAAAGCCTTTTCATTATTGTATTTAGGCGACTATGACAATGCTAGCAAGCTGTTTAATAAAGTTGACGATACTCTGTATGGCGGGATTGCCTCATTGTATGCGGGTGATAATAAATCGCAACAATCGTTGGCAGTTTTGGCAAACAATTCCACCGATAGAGATTTAATAATGCTTGCTAGGTATGCACTTGCAGAGACGCGCTATGTGAACGGTTCTAATGAGAACGCCCTACAGCTGATAGACGGGTGCAAAAAATATTATTGTGCCGAGTTGCGGTCAAGGCTCTATCTAGCAAATAGGGATTATGAGCTTGCGAGCAAGACTACGGGCAATTCAAAAACTGATGCAGCTTGGCTTATACGCGCAGCTGTTCACTACAACCAGCGCAAATATCAGCTGGCAAAGGATGAACTTGCCAAATTAAAGGGTGCTAGCATTGATAAAGAGAGGCTACAGATACTGATTTCTATAAAAGAGAAAGATGTCAGCACTGCTATTGAAAGGTTAGGAACTTTTAATGGTAATGAACGAGTGCTCTATGAAACAGTTCTTACGCTGGCAGATGGTGGACACTACAAGCAAGCATTAGAAGTGCTGGACGCCAGCAAACAGACAAGTGAGAATGTATTGCTAATGGCGAATATTTTAGCGATGTCTGGCAACAACGAAGGGGCAAAGCAGATGTTTGAACGGCTGCAGGATAATGCCACCACCCGCTATATTGCGCTATATGGGCAGATTGCGATAGCAAAAGACGCTAAGGAGCGGAACGAGCGGATGTTGGCAACCCTTAGAACATTAGAAAATAGTGACATCTCTTTTTCTCAGAAAGATAAGTTGCTCTATGAGATAGTGCGACAGCTATTAGCTAATAAAGATTGGAATGAGCTAGTTAGGGCGATTAACCTATTTTTTGCCAACTTTAACGAGTCTAGTTATATGGCGGAGATGTACGTTGCGCGGGCACAGCTATTCCGTAGAGGGAATAGACGTGCCGAGTGTTTAGCTGATGTGAGTAGGGCAATAGCAATGGACGCAAGCTTAAAGAAAAGCATTAACGGGCAATCTATTTGCGAACGCTAGCTCGCCTCCGCCTTGTTCTCCCAAAACCTAATGGTAGCCTATTCTTCCTCCACGTGGTTTAGCATATCGCTTATTATCCCTTTAATATGGTCGTCGTCTGCTCCGTAGAACACGCGTTTGCCCTCGCTGCGCCCCGCTATCAGGCGGTATGCTTTCATAAGACGCAGGTGGTGGCTGACAAGCGAGGGTGATGCACCGATATTTTCAGCTATATCACTGACGGACATCTCGTCCTTACAGCAGGCAAGCATAATCTTTAGACGTGTGTTATCGCCCAATATCTTAAATGTGTCCGCCATAATAGCAATGCTTTCATCCCGTGTTGGCATAATGCCTCCCTAATAATAGGTTCTAATTCATTTTTTTAATGTTGTCAACCTTTACAAATATGCTATCATTACGCAATGTTCATATCCATTGACGGCATTGACGGCACAGGCAAAACTACACAGCTTAAGCGGCTGGCAGATTATCTGGTGGCTAGTGGGTGTGACGTTTGCCTCACTAGAGAGCCGGGTGGCACTCCCGCAGGGGTAGCCATACGCTCAATATTGTTAGACAAGCACTCTGATATTTCCCCGACTACCGAACTACTATTATTTTGTGCCGATAGAGCCGAACACCAGCGCAAAATTGCTGATGCGCTGGGAGCAGGACAAGTTGTCCTCTGCGATAGATTTCTATCCTCTACCATAGCATACCAAATATATGGACGTGGCTTTGAAAAGCCTGAAATGTTGGAGTATATTACAAAAAACACCGTAACGCTCTTTCCTGATATAACTATTATCCTTGATTTACCAGTTGACGTATCAATAAAACGCAGCCTAGCTAGGCTAAATAATATAGGTAGTAGCGTTTCAGAGGGGCGGTTTGAGTCTGAGAGCAAAGCATTTTTTGAGCGGGTAAGGGCGGGTTTTATGGACTATGCAAAAAAATATAATGCTGTAGTCCTAGATGCTTCTGGCAACGAAGACGATGTTTTTAACGCCATTAAAAGATGTGTGGATGGGTTGTTCGGATGATTTTAGGGCATACTAAACAGCAGGCTATGTTTAAGCGATTAGCCACAACTGGCAGGCTGTCGCACGCATACATATTCAGCGGGATAGATGGCATTGGCAAGAGAACCTTTGCTATGGAGCTTGCTAGGGGGCTTTTGTGCTCTGATGGCAAGTTTTTTGAACCTTGCGATTGTCCAATGTGCAAGCTAGTCTTGCGCGACCAACAGGAGAGCGATACTCGGCGAGTGGAGCGGGAGGCTGACAAAAAAGGGGAGAATAAGGGTAAAAAGTTGCGTTTCTGTCCCGACCTATACCTGCTTGATGAGCCAGACGACCTAAGGATTGAGAGTATACGCGATATAATAGGAGATTTGTCAGTTTCGTCTTATGGTAATGATTGGCGCGTAGTCGTATTAGACAATGCACATGATATGGGGGTGGAGGCGGCAAACGCATTCCTAAAAACGCTTGAAGAGCCTAGTGGCGAGACGCTATTCATGCTGGTATCATCGCAACCCGACAGGTTGCTTCCCACTATACGCTCACGTTGCCTAAATTTAGATTTTGAACCGCTGGACAAGAACACTCTTTTAATGGTGCTCAGGAAAGTTAAAATAAATGTTAATGAAGTATTATTAGACTATGCTGGCGGCTCAGTATCACGCATACAGCTACTAAGACAGCTTGATTTTACAGGATTAAAAGCATCTATTGATACCAACAGTATTGAGGGGCTGGCAAAGTCTATATTCTCTGCCGATAGCCTAGATAAGCTTGCTGATGTATTGGCGGTGCTACTGCCATGTTATATGAGCCGATATAAGAGCACCCTTGATGTGCGCTACGTGTCGCTCGTTAGCTACCTAGAAACTATGGTGCAGACGCTCAAGACGAACGTGAACCTAAATCTGGCTTCATTAGGAATATTTACTAAAATTGCGGAGACGCTCAAATGACAATTCAATGCCCCGCTGTAAAACTCTATAAGAGTAAAGTCAACAGAATGAAGCACTTTATTGATGTGCTGTCTGCACGCTATCCCGAACCAAAATGCGCCCTAGTTCACGATAATCCTTACGAACTAATAGTTGCAACCATACTTAGCGCACAATGCACCGATAAACAGGTCAACAAAGTAACGCCTGCACTATTCAAGAAATATCCCACCCCAAATAAACTAGCAAAAGCAACGCTAGCAGACGTTGAAGTGCTAATACATTCAACAGGTTTCTTTAAGCATAAGGCGAAAAACTTAATAGGTATGGCACAAGCTGTTGTGAATATTTACAACGGCGAAATCCCGCAAAATATGGACGAGTTGACATCCTTGCCGGGGGTAGGGCGCAAGACAGCTAACGTAGTGCGGGCGAATGCGTTTAACATCCCCTCAATGGTGGTTGATACGCACGTTATACGCATATCAAATAAACTTGGGTTTGTAGCGACAGAAGAGCCTGAAATCATAGAACACTTGCTTGAAAAGCTAGTTCCGCGTGAACGTTGGCGCGACTACTCACACCAAGTAATAATGCTAGGACGTGAGCTTTGCACCGCTAAAAAAACGCTCTGTGATGAGTGTCCTGTAAATAGTTAATGTTGTATAGTTCAGTTTGATAAAATTGACTGTTTTGAAGCGTTTGAGACTGGTATAAAAGACTATGAGGATTCATTTAAGCGGTCAAAAACCTCACGAGGTGTCTTATATTTTAGGCACTTCATTGGTGTTGTATTTATCTTCGCTATTACTCTATCTAACGCCTCTTGTTTTTTTGTGAAATCCATTTTATAATAATCGTATATGATTGCTGTGAACACTATATATATTGATTTCTATCCCCCCCCCCCCCCACGCATAGCCAATGTTTGCAAGGGGTTTGGGCGGTTATCTCTGCGAAGGTAGCCGCCAGTGTATAGTTTTAACGTCAATAGCCTGTTTTATAGATTCAAGCATCTATTTTTTGTCCTCACAACGTTAGTGGCTGTTGCTTGTGTTTATGCGCTCCTATCGTTCGTCTATGTAGGCAGAACAGATGCAGTGCCCTTAAAATGGCAGAAACACCTAGAAATATCGCAGCAAGAACTATATAAGAACCTAGACAATTTCAGCATAGTTGGCGTTGACAGGAATGTTATTCGTAGTGATATATCCGAGTTTGCAAATATAAGGGTTGATTTAGGTAATAGAGCGTCAAAAGATTACGAAGTAGTGTCACTAGTGGTCTCTAGGCTAAATGATACTAATGGCTGGCATAGGAATGTATGGGTGGAAATGCCATTTGCTGATATGAGCGGGAAACTTGCCGAAAGGAGATTTCCCCCACTAAAAGACGGCTTTAATTCGTCTAGGGCAATAAGGGGCGGTGTCCCCGAACAGCTGACAATAAGAATGAATGCTAATATAGGCTTATCAATGGAACTTGAACGGGTATATTTGAGCAAATACCCTGCACTGCCTGACAAGTTTATCACTCCATTTATTGTGCTTTCAATCTTTGCGCTATTTATATCTTGGTGTTGTTTTTATAGGGGACTGCATAGCTGGCTCTTTGCTAGAAATTGGGCTTTGCTTATCATAATAATTGCGACTCAGCTACTTGTTCTAGCCTACTATAGAGACCAAGCTAAGTATGGAATAGGAGAAGAAGTTCCTAGTATTTTAATGGCTAATGCTAGCATAGATGAACTTACTGATAATGTTTGGCACTCATCACAGGAGCTTTTTAACGCTGTCACTGCTCAACCTGAGGACAAACTCAAGCGTGATGGTAGCTATCACTCGTCATCACACGTTACACAACTGCATTTAGTTTATTTGTTATTCCCGAACACATTTAGCTATTGGTTCGGGGTGCTGCTAAATATCCCTTATTACGTGGGCATTTGTATTCTCCTATATCTCGTATCTAGGCACTTTATGCGGGGCAGGCTAGCCCTGCTACCCGTTGTGTTTTATGGCTTCAGTGCGGCAGGTCTCTATTCGCCTATATTTGCCCGTTCATACACGCTAGCACCTTTCTTCTGTATGCTGTCAATATATTTAGTGCTGGAGATATTAACTCAGCCGAAAATAACAAAGAAAGTTTATGTGTTGCTTGCGTTATCGGCATTTCTGGGCATTGATGCGCATAACTTTCTGGGGACATGGCTTGCGGCTATATCAATTGTGCCTGCAATAAAACTACTTAAAGACAAACGTTTCGCTACTTTTGCTAAATGCCTAGTTGCCTTACTGGTTGGGTTCTTTATGTATCTAGTTATTTTAGACGGTAGCTCTCTTATTAGAGATTATCTATCAACAGCAAGTGGCAGTGGTAGTGATAGCGGTAAGAGCATACTATCATATTTCAATATAGTGGCTTACATTGAGCTGATGATGAAATCTTTGGACTATCTATTTGGCGGGGTGGCAAGGTGGTGTATTTTTGTCATTGTTGTTATGGGTATTCTGTATTACAAGAACTACAAATTATATGTTTATCCAAACCGTTTTGAGCTTAGTTGCGACAGCACAAGAGGGGCACTGCAAAGAGGCACCTTACCGCTATGTGCCTCAATAGCACTAGCACTGCTCGGGTTTATGCTCCCTTTTCGTATGCACACGTTATTTGTTGACTTGTCCTACGTTCAATCATTATCCATAGCTCCACCGCTCATTTTGCTATTTACGCTACTTATAAATGAACTTGTTAGTAAGGTGATTACCGACACAGCACTACGTCATAGACTGATTGCTGGCGTGCTACTGCTGATGTCGTTTGCGGGTTTTGAGCATAGAGTAAAAGCTCAAACAACAGCATACTACCAGCCACGTCATAATTACGCCAAGATTGCCGAACCTTACAGAAATACGCCTGTTATTAGCATATATTCCCCATACTCCCTGCATATAACCACTATGATGAACCTGCGGGAATCTATAGCTCTGAAACCTAACGATATCGCCGCATTTGAACGTGCATTAGAACACGTAAGGAACGATGACAACGTCATAATCTACTACTCACCTGGGACGCCCCAGTTGGGCTATGAGCAGGAGCTGAAATCTATCCTAGAAACTATGCACCAACGCGGCTACACAGAACAAGTGCCCTTTATAGGCAAAATGAGCTGGCTCTGCGCTAAAAAATAGTAGGGTTTAGAGCAAGTTAAACTCTCTATACTCGTCCTGTTTAAGTATAGCAGTCTTTATGCCGACACCATCAGTTGTTGAACCATCATTTTTTGCTATTTTTTCTGCCTTTCTTATTTATCTCGGTTTCAAGTTCGCCCAAGAATGCCAGTATATCCGACCATTCCGGCGTGTCGCCGAAAATCATACTTTGCATTGCCTTGTAATCCCGCGCAAGCAAATCCCTATTATTTTCATTTGGCGACAGACGCAGTTCCCCGGCGGCGCATTCGTCAAATGTATGCCCCCAGCCGAAGGGATAGAACTGATTTTTATGTTCTATAACTTCTTGCAATAAATCAAAATCCGCCAGCGCGTCGGCTTTTATCGCCGAATGCCCCATTTGATACAAATCATAGTAATGCCGCGAATACCGCTCCGGCGTATGACTGGGGATTTCCGCGCCGTTTTCTTTATCGCGCTTTGTCGCGGGGCGGTAATGCTCGCGATGCAGAATCGTCACCTTGTCCCAAAATGTGCGCTTGGCTTTTATCGTCGGCACGAACGCCGGCGCGATACCAAGGTGCGGATAGGCTTTCGCTACATACGGCAAAATCTCTTTCGGCTCGTTCGGCGTCAGCGCCGAGAGTATCCCGATTTCAAGAAAAATATCCGACCGCAGATAAACATCATTCGCGACCTTTGGATAAATAATATGCAGGGATTTGTTGTCAATGAATTTCGGCTCGTAATTTGGATTGACCTTTGCATATTCTTCGTAGGTATAGATTTTCACACCCCCGTCCAGAACCTTTGCGATTTTATCTTTCAATGTCGTGCTGATATACTGCGCGGCAATATCGGATACTTCTT
>BNUJ01000031.1 GCA_025997275.1 Deferribacterales bacterium | reverse complement strand
GGGGGGAGGGGGTGTAGGGGGGTGTCCTTCCCCGCATGAAGAAAAAAAACCGGGGGGGGACTTTGGATTTTTCCCCCCCAACCCGCGAGGGGGGCATAACACAAAACCCCTTATTTATCCCTGAAAAAGGGGACAATATGTGGGCCCCCCCTCCCTACGGAAAGGAATAGGAGTTGGGAACATGCGGCTAAAAAGGCCCCCCCCCCCCCCCCCCCCATCGTGAGTATCATGAGCTATAACCCCCATACTATTGGCTTGGGTGGAGAACGATAACGTTTCCCTCTTGTTTGATAGACCTAGTTGCACGAATTCATATTTGTCGTCAGGCACGTTATTTTTTGACATAGCTAGCTCGTAGGGGGCTTTATTGTTGCCGAACAGCTCAAAGCTATAAACCTTTCTAGGTTTATAAAACTTATTCAGCACTAGAACACTTTCACCCATATAAGCCCCGCCATCTATAAAGTCTTTATCCGCAATATAGTTTTTCAACGGAGCAGATGCATATCTCAGCCCGTGATGGAGCGTGAAAGCTTCAGGAGAAAAAGCCACATGTTTACGAGTAGGCAAGAAAAATTCCTTAGGATAAACCCAACGTTCTTCCTTGTAGGTCTCCCACAAATGCTGTTCACTCTGGGTAGCTTGGGTGGCTAGATAGGCAGTGCGAATCTTATAATCTTCAAACCGCCCACCTTTAGGGCGGTAAAGTAGCCGTTTTATAAGCACATCTACAAGCTCTTTAGATTTATCATCAATTACATCTTTAAGTGCCTTTATTTTAGCGGGCATATTATTATTGATAAAATAGTCTTTGAATTCGCCTCCTATATCAGTGGGACCGTGGACTTTGATGTATTGAGCAGGGAATACATCATCCCTCAAAATGCTACGGATTAAAATTCTATAGTATCTACTAGGTATAAGCGCAGTCAGCAAGTTTATTAGAAACATTTTCATTTCGCACTCCTATTATAGTGTACCGCAGTCTGGTTAGACTATCACATTTATTTCACATTTCACACAGATAATTTTTAGAACCATATTATATTATTGCTAGACATCGGGGTAAAATTTGATATGATGGTTTGGAGTTGCAAATAAACTTTTTGGAGGTTTCAATGAAAAGGCTACTTGTTATTATGTCCTTGCTAATTTTTTCTTTAGCTGCGGTGTTGTGTTATGCTGTTGACCGCAAGGCATATCCAATTACCGTGTTGACAGGTCCTACCAGCGGCATTTACTATCCGATAGGTGGTGCGTTCGCTACGTATCTGAAATCCATCGGCTACACAAAGACTTCTGCCACTGCTACGGGTGCTACTGCGGAAAATATCAATGCCCTGCGTTCTGGTCAAGGGGAGCTTTCTATTGCTATGGCTGATGCCGTCATTCAGGCTGTTACGGCAACTGGCGCATATCAAGGCAAGCAACCTGCTACTGATTTGCGTGCTCTGATGGGACTATGGCCCAATGTATGCCAGATAGTCACAACTGCCGACTCTGGAATAAAGAAATTTGAAGACCTGAAAGGCAAACGCGTTGGCGTTGGTGCGCCGAACTCTGGTGTGGAGTTGAACGCCCGCATGATGTTTGAGGCACATGGTATGACCTACAAAGACGTAAAGGTTGACTATTTGAGCTATGGCGAAGCTATAGACCAAATGAAGAACGGTCAGTGCGATGCAGCATTCGTAACATCTGGGCTTGGCAATGCAACTATTCGCGAACTCGGTGTTAGCAAGAAGATAGTTTTTGTGCCAGTTGAGGGTGTAGCATTAAAGAAACTTATCGCAAAATATCCGTTCTATGTAGAAACCAAGATACCTAGCGACGTCTATAAGACCGATAAGGACACCACCACAGCCGCTGTTATGAATATAATGCTCGTGTCTGAAAAGCTACCTGAAGATGTAGTCTACGACATATTGACTAACATCTACTCAGATGCTGGCTTAAGGGCAATCGGTGCTTCACATGCAACGGCAAAGAAAGAAATCACACGTGAAACTGCTTTGCGTGGAATTATCGGCACACAGGTTAAATTGCACCCGGGTGCTGAGAAGTATTACAAAGAAAAGGGATTGATTAAATAGTGCAAAAATCCCTTGCAATATTGGCTCTGCTGTTAATGCTCGCTATTGCAGGCGTTAGCGGTGGAGCTGTCGCTCAAAAGACCGACTGTTACCTATATATCAGTAATTGGGAAACTGACAAGGTCTACATTAAAGAACCTATCCAGATAGGCGACACCTTGTTTTTCGGCTGGATGCATTCACTAGAGCATATCCCTTGGAATGAATATTATCACATTGACAAGCATTTAAGCCTAGTGCTTGATGCAATCACGTTCCCTGCGTTCGGTGCAGGGATACCAGAGGACAGGGGGAATATTTGCTATATAAAAGATGGGCTTATTCACATGGAACAGATTGACGAGAGTTTTGGTGAAATCGTTTGGCTCAATTCACATTACGCAACACGCGAGCTTAAAATTAACGGACAAACAATTGCCACGGGTAGCCAATTGCCTGAGCATACGAGACTACGGCTAGTCATAGGCAGACAATAAAACTAAAGGAGTAATACTATGGGCGGAGAGAAAAGGCACGGTGACGAGTTAACAGAAGAGCAGCGAAAGCTGATAGAAAGTTTTGACAAAGAGGCTCGTGTACGCACGCTTAATGAACCGTTCATTAAGAAATTATTTTATTGGACGTGCATCATCGTCACGCTCTACCATCTTATTACATCATTTTGGGGAACGCCTGTTGTATTAAAGCACCGTTCGTTGCACGTAGCGATGATGCTGGTGCTTAGTTTCTTTATGTATCCCTCATCGGGCAAGAAGATGGGTAGCGTCTCCGTGCTGGACTGGGGACTAATGCTGCTATCTGCAGCTGTGCCCATCTACGTATGGTATGATTATCTAGGAATAGTAGAACGCGCAGGCATACCCAGCAACACAGACTTTATAATGGCAAGCCTGTTGGCGTTGCTAGTCTTGGAAGCGTCTCGGCGTATGTCAGGCTGGACACTGCCCATTTTAAGCGTAGTATTTATTATTTACGGACTATTCGGGCGCACAATGCCGGGTCTATTTTGGCATCGCGGCTATACGTGGGAGCAGCTATCTAATCACTTCTTTGCTAATACTGAGGGGATATTCGGCACATCTGTCAGTGTGGCGGCAAGCTATATATTCCTGTTCATATTATTCGGTTCGGTAATGGCTAAATCAGGGATGGGCGCATTCTTTAACGACATTGCTATGGCACTTGCTGGGCATACTAGGGGCGGTCCCGCTAAGGTGGCGGTGTGTGCCTCTGCCCTACTAGGTTCTATAAATGGTTCTGCAGTGGCAAATGTGGTGACAACTGGGGCGTTCACTATCCCGCTGATGAAAAAAGTCGGCTACAAGGCAGAGTTTGCAGGTGCTGTTGAGGCATCGGCATCAGTGGGCGGGCAATTGTTGCCACCTGTAATGGGTGCAGCAGCGTTCATAATGGCAGAGATGTTGGGAATATCATATTCGGTAATCATCTTATACGCAGCAGTCCCAGCACTGTTATATTATCTAGGGGTTATCTTGCAGGTTCACTTCCGTGCAGGCAAAGAGAACCTGATGGGTGTTGACCGCAGTGTGCTACCCAGCGTGCGTGAAGTTATGGTTGATAAGGGACATCTGTTAATCCCTATCGTTATCTTGCTGTATTTACTGTTATTTTCAGGCACTACGGTTGTATATTCAGCGGTTATTACTATTTTTGCTACCATAGCTGTGGCGGCGTTCAGGAAATCAACTCGTATGAGTTTTAAGGATATTTTAGATGCCTTTGCTGACGGCGCAAAATCAACCGTATCTGTGGCTATAGCCTGTGCCTGTGTGGGAATCATCATAGGTGTTGTCTCTAAGACAGGCTTTGGGCTAACTATGGCTGATGCGATTATTATGTTAGGTAGCCACAGTATGCTCTTTACGTTAGTTTTTACGATGATTACCTGTATGATACTCGGCATGGGCGTGCCCTCTATCCCCGCATATATAATCACAGCAACTATTGCAGCCCCTGCACTGGGTGAGCTGGGCGTGCCCGCGATTGCGGCGCACCTATTTGCATTCTACTATGCAATGTTTGCTAACCTCACCCCGCCTGTTGCGCTAGCATCGTTTGCGGCTGCAGGCGTATCGGGTGGCGACCCGATGAGGACAGGTTTTGCCTCAGTAAAACTAGCAATAGCAGGGTTTATAGTGCCATTTATGTTCATCTATTCGCCTCAACTGCTTTTAATAAATACGGGGCTACTTGAAGGTGTGCGCGTTGTTGTTGGTGCTTGTCTAGGGGTGTTGCTGATAGCTATGGCAGTAGAGGGATATTTCATAGAGCGGATAGGCATATTCGTGAGAATAATCGCAGCTGTCGGTGCGCTATGCCTGATAGACAGTGGTATCTACTCTGACCTGATAGGTTTAGGCATACTAGTAGTAGTGCTAGCAAGCCAATACATGGCTAGGCGCAAGTTAGCTCATTAAACGCGTCTAGCACGTCTTGCGTGCTCACGTAGCGAGCGAAGGCATCGTCAGAGGACAGGGTTTCAAAGCCTAAGTTTAGGAATGTTTTTGCTCCCTGCGGTAGCACCGTAGCCGTTCGTCTGCCAACAGCACCCCAGCGGCGCGGGTTAGTTGGTCCGTGAATACCTACAGTCGGCACGTCTAACAGAGCCGCAAGGTGCATTACTCCTGTATTGACAGATATGACAGCGAAACTATCCTTTATTAGCCGTGCTAGTTCCCGCAAACTCAACTTGCCCGCCAGCGAAAAAACTTTATTGTTAGATAGATTTCTGACAAACTCCTCACACTCCGCTCTATCTGTCATTGCCCCTGTGAGAGCAATATTGTAGCCAGTGTTAGTCAATGTGGTTATTAGTTCGCGCCATTTGTCAGCCCGCCAGCGTTTATATGGCTGATTGCTCCCCCCTGGGTATTGGTGGCAGATAATATAAGGGTTGGTAAGGTCAGCGGGTAAAGCTAGTGGCTGTTTTGCGTCAGGCAACTTTATAACTGGTTTGCCATACAAATCAAGAAAAATCGCCTTACCTAGTGCTAAAAAATTCTCATATTCGTGTTTCTGGTTGCTATGCTCCACTGCTACGTCATAGGCTAGCGAACGGTATTGCCCTGCAGTCTTAAAGCCAACTGTTAGCTCCGCATTAGATAACGCCGTAATGATAGCACCCACTCGTGCCCATTGCGTAGTGTCAAGTATAATACTATAGCGTTCAGTGCGTAGTTTAGCAACCATAGCAGGTAATTTAGCTAGCGGATATGAATAGCGATTAGAAACGTTTGATAATAGTTCTGCTGCATCTTTATTTGCCAATGTGTTATAAATATCTATATTGAAGTTCTTATTGTTTGATTTTAGTGCATTTATCAGTGCACTGGTCAACAAAGTATCCCCAATAGCACCTAATACGATAACGGCTATTTTATGTTGAGTTTTAGGTCTATTTGGTCTAGTTAGTCTGCGATATAGCCATGCAATAACTAGCAATGGAACACCAACTAGAAAATCAACCTTTTTCAGCCATTTATTATTTCGTTCGTTCATCTATATAACTTGTTAATTTATTTGTGAATAGTCTGTGTAATATTTTTTATGTTTGTGTATAGATAGAAATGTTAGCTAATTTATGTTGAAAGATGTTTATGGTTCGTTAAAGTTTCCAACGAGTATCCATAAACATTCAACATACTTTTACATAGCTTAAATAACTATATATACTGAATTTTATCTATTTATCCACAAGCTAATGCCTCTCTAATAGTAATGTATAATAAAGGAATTCTTTCTTTAATAAATACTATAAGACAAACTCAACTTGTGGATAAACTAAATTCCACTCAAACATATTAAACGCCATGTCCTGCACTACCCATAACATTTTCATTTTTAGCCTTATACATTTTCACAAGCTCACTGCGAGCAAAACCCAGATATTTACGTGGGTCAAACTCTTCAGCATCTTTAGCCAAGTATTCACGCACCTTCGCTGTAAAAGCTAACCGCCCATCGCTATCAACATTTATCTTACAAACAGCACTCTTCGCAGCTTTTCTTAACTGTTCTTCAGGCACGCCAACTGCGTTCTCCATAGCACCGCCATATTTATTTATCAGAGATACATACTCTGGCAGCACACTGGATGCACCGTGAAGCACTATTGGGAAACCGGGCAGACACTTTTCAACTTCTGTTAATATATCAAAGCGCAGAGGTGGCACAGATTCACCCGGTTTCACCTTAAACTTATATGCACCGTGAGATGTGCCAATAGATATTGCCAACGAATCAACACTAGTCTGCTTAACAAATTCTTGAACTTCGCTTGGGTCGGTATAGTGTGAATGTTCAGACGATACTTCATCTTCAATGCCAGCAAGCACGCCAAGTTCACCCTCAACGCTTACGTCATACTTATGTGCATAGTCAACAACCTTTTTAGTCAAGATGATATTATCAGCAAATGACAGGTGTGAGCCATCTATCATAATAGACGAAAACCCGCTTTCTATACAGTTTACGCATAGTTCGTAAGAGTCGCCATGGTCAAGGTGCAGTGTAATAGGAATAGCTTTGCCAAGCTCTTTAGCATACCCGACAGCACCCATCGCCATATAACGCAAGATAGTAGCGTTGGCATACTGACGCGCACCCTTAGAAATCTGTAATATAACAGGCGAGTTAGTCTCTACAGACGCCTGAATAATTGCCTGCAACTGCTCTAGGTTATTAAAGTTGTAGGCAGGCACTGCATAGCCGCCCTTTATAGCCTTTGCGAACATATTGCGGGTGTTGACTAGACCAAGTTCTTTGTATGACACACTCATAATACTGCCCTCCCACTGGATAGTTTTGATAAGAGTAGCCGTTTTTATTGAATTTTACAATATAGTAAATATTCACTTGACTATAATAATAAATCACTATATAATACTAGTGAAATATTACTATAAAATTATGTGAGGTTTCGGTATGGTTAGTTTATTTAAGAGATTGCCCGAATGGGTGCTATCCGCTCCTGTAGCGATACGTAAGTTGATAGTGCAAGAATACTATGTGAATCCTAAGCGGGCGCGATATTTTGCAGATAACGCAACAACCCTGCAAGACATTTACCGCTTACGGGACGAGTTCCGCATTTGTAAGATTATACACGAGTCGGCTATTACTGATTTGGAGTTTTATCTGTAATGACAAATAGTTATCTGATGTTTTTCTAAATTTGACTAATTCTGCATTGAGGTATATCATACGGGCAATGCGTATAATCGTTGTAGGTGCAGGGGAGGTTGGGCTGGCGATAGCCCGTCAGTTGGCAGATGAGGGCAAGGATATTGTCCTGATAGATAATAACCCCGATGTTGTCAAAAACATTTCAAGCTCGCTGGACGTAGCTGTCCTCGTAGGGGATGCTACGGATGAAAAGTTTCTGAAAAAGGCGGGCATTGAAGAAACCAGTATGTTTATAGCAGTTACTTCGGACGATGAAGTCAACCTTATCGCCTGTTTCCTTGTATCATCAATCTATGATGTTCCCATTAAAATCGCACGAATCCACAATATTCACTATTCAGAAAGCAGTGCATTTGCCACAGGGTTTGCAGGAGTAGACTGTTTCGTGAACCCTGACTATGAAGCTGCAGTTGAAGTGTTGCACACGGTAGAACAGGGTGCGGACCGCTCAATTACAATATTTGATGGCACAGATGTGCAAATTCGCGAATATGACGTAGGCGAACGAGACTACGTGGCGAGCAAAACTATCAAAGAGGTTCGCACGGGGATTGCAGAAAATTTTATTATAGCGGGCGTTGTGCGTGGCGGTGAGCTGATAATACCTGACGGCGACTTCAAGGTTGAAGCGGGCGACCACGTCTATGTTGTCTCTATTAGAAAAACATTCCGTAGACTATCTAAGATATTCGGAGTAAAGCAAGATAGCCTGCGCAAGCTATTAGTAGTAGGTGGTTCAAATATAGGTGTAATGCTGGCGGAAATGTTGATGAGTCGCGGACGCTCCGTCACATTTATAGATAAAGACTACGACAGGTGCAAATTTCTGTCAGAACGCTTGCCAGATGCGCTGATATTGAATGGTAATGTGTCCGATACACAGATACAAGCTGATGAACAGATTGCTGATGCGGATGCGGTTATATCCTGCACGTCTAACGAGGAATTAAACATTTTGAGTGGCATATACATGAAACATCTAGGCGTTAAACGCGCGGTCGCGCTAGTGGAGAACTCCAGCTATGTGACCATTGCGGGCAATATCGGCATCAACTCAGTTGTCAGCCCCAAGGTATGCGCCGTTAATAGCATATTAAAATATATCAGACGCGGGGGCGTCAACACAGTCCGCTCCATATTTGAGGGGCGTGCAGAGGCTATACAGGTAAAGATTGCTGAAAACGCCCCAATAGTCGGCAAAGCCGTAAAAGATATTCATTTCCCAAGAGGCTGTCTAGTAGTCGCCATTACGCGTGCCAATGCGAGCACTATCCCGGACGGAAACTCCATCCTAATGGGTAATGATAAAGCTGTATTCTTTGTGCTGAGAGATAGCATCGCCGCTCTCGAGGAGATGTTGGTCTAACATAATGCACGCTAAAATCATAATCCGCGTATTTGCGCTAGTCGCAATCATACTATCAGCTTTTATGTTGCCGCCATTCATCATGGCTCTTTCCACAGGCGCAGATAGCGTAATTCGTGGCTTTGAGCTTACGTATATCGCTCTAATTACTGTTGCAGTGTTGGGATTAACAATTACCCATAAGGTGCGATTCAAGCAACTGTCTGTGCGGGATAGCTTTCTGTTAGTCTTTTCGGTATGGCTGGGCTTGTCGCTATTTGCAGCACTCCCCTACTACCTGTCGGGCACAATCAAGACGGCAAGCGATGCATTCTTTGAGGCTGCCAGTGGTATCACCTGCACAGGAGCTAGTATTATCAGCAATCTTGCGGTTGTCCACCCGTCAATGCTCCTTTGGCGTGCTTTGAGCCATTGGCTTGGGGGGATGGGAATTATTATGCTGACGGTCGCGCTACTACCCTTTTTCGGTATTGGCGGGCTACAGCTGATGAAGGCTGAACAGCACGGAGTAGAGGGGCTGAAAATGACCTCGCGGATAGCCGAAACAGCGCGATATCTATGGTTTATATATCTGTCTTTCACAATAGTTGTCGTAATGTTGCTACGCGCTACGGGGATGCCTATGTTTGAGGCTATACTCTATTCGTTCAGCGTGGTGGCATCCGGCGGGCTGGCACCGCACTCGCAAGGTGTGGGCTTTTATGAATCGCACTATATTCACTGGATAATGATTATTGCAATGCTCTGCGCTGGGGCGAGCTTCCCCCTATACTTTAACTTGTTCAGTGGCAAACTTGACAAAGTTTTCAAGAATTCCGAATTAAAAGCGTATCTACTCATTACAATAGTGGCATCTATGGTGGTGGCTACGGCTACCTATATAAGTGGCTCTTACGATAGTATTGCCGATTCTGTGCGTAATGGCTTCTTCCACGTATCCTCAATATTAAGCACAACGGGCTTTAGTATAGCAGACTATAGCGTCTGGGCACCGATAGCACAATTTGTCCTGTTTATGCTGTATTTTATAGGGGGCTGTTCAGGCTCCACCGCTGGCGGAGTCAAGGTGGTGCGCCTAGTAGTGATATTTAAGCAGGCGATGATTGAAATCCGTAGACTTTTGCATCCGCATGGAGTTTTTCCGTTGCGACTGAACGGCGCATCTGTGCCAAAAGAGGCGGTCTATTCAGTATCGGGCTTCTTTATATTATACCTATTTACCGTGCTGTTTGTGGCGGCGGGGGCATCGCTAGCGGGGGTCAGCATACGAACAGCTCTTGTGAGCGCATTGGCTATGGTAGGCAACGTGGGGATGGGCATAGGTCCAGAAATCGGTCCTGGTTGCGACTATTCATTTTATCCGTGGTATGTGAAGTGCCTGTTCGGACTAGCTATGATAGTTGGCAGACTGGAGCTATACACGTTCTATGCGCTGCTGACACCATTCTTTTGGCGGAATAAATGAATACAGTGGGTTAGACAAATGTTCGTTCGGTATGGGCGGAAGGCATTTCGTTCCACTCCCTACCTTGAAGTATTCGTCCATTTTCTTTTTTTGAGCCTCTTTTTTTGTCCGCGCCCCAAGTTCCCCATTGCTTAAAGAAGAAATTTACACCTTTTTGTTCGCATTGGTCTTTAATGTTTAACGCCCAAGATGCATCCATAGGGCGTGCGCTAACGCCACTTTCGCCACCGACTATAACCCAGTGTATGCCGTTGAGGTTTAATTCTCCTAAATCCTCTAGTAAGGGTTCAGCTGAGATAAATCTAATGTTTGCATCAATTTCACGAAGACAATCCATACGGGGAACGCCATTCTTTTTATCTTCAACAGTCACGCCTACCCATACATTGTCAGGCACTTTGCGTAAGTTAAAATAATTGTGCATTATCTCTGCACGCTTTGTGAGTATTTGATAGTGGTGTTTTGGTGTTTGACAGATAACGTCAAAAATCTTATCAATAAAATCAAACGAGACATCCTCATGGAATAAGTCGCTCATTGAATTCACAAAATAAGATGTAGGGATTCGCCTTGAAAGTGGTTCTTTTAGGCGTTCTGGGTGCAATGTAAGCTTAAAGCCATTTTCATAGCCTTTAGTTTTCATTGCTTGTAGGCGACGAGCCATTATCTCGGCATAACAATGCTGGCACCCTGCACTCTGTCTTGTGCAGCCCGTTATAGGATTCCAAGTTTCTTCAGTCCACTCTATTTTAGTTGCCATTCCAAGTCACCTCTATTTTAAGTCCAACGTCCTTGTAGATATAAAATGCGCCTTTTCTTCGAGTTTTGCCAGTCGGCGGTCCAATGTCTCTAATGTCTAATTGAGCAACCTTTTCCAGTTTTTTCAATATTGAGTTTGTTATACGTGGCAAAAAACCGCTCTCTATACTGAAACTATAGATGTCCAAATTATCTCGCTTAGTCTTCAAAAATTCTTTTAATTTCGGTTCAAATCTAAGCTCCATTTCTTTGTCATATACTCTTTTTGCCTCATCTGACGATATCACGCCCTGCGAAATCTCGTACACGAGAATTGCATCTCTTGCTTCTAAAAATTTCTGTGCCCCAAATATATGAGAAGTAATAAAATAGAGATAGTATCTATTTTGATTATGTTTTAATTCAAACTTATAACAGTATCTGTTGACTCCTCTAAAAGATTTTTCTACGCATTCAGCAAAAGACTCTATGCTGTCTATATTATTTGTTATGCCTCTCCATTGAAGAAACTTGTGGGCAGGGTCAGACTGTTTTGTTGCGGAGTTTATAAATCTATTGATATGAGACAAAGGGACAAACAAAAAGCATTCAGTATGTGGTTGCGATAGCAAATTGTCTATAACGGAATAGTCGATTTGAGTGTAGCCAAACGGGTCTATGAACCATAGTTTGTGAGTATCACCGTTAGTTGGAGCATGCAATAATCGCTCACAAAATTCGTTGGCTGTCCAGTTATGAATATGGATGTTGTGTTTTTCTGGTGGGTTCAGCAACCCCTTTAGTTCATCAGTATAATCTTTATTTTCATCGTTTAGCCATAGTTCTAGCTGTATATTAGGGTTGCTTTTTTGTATGCTTGAGTGGCATTTTGTTTCGTTGATTATTTTCCACGCAACTAATGGACTTCCATCCTCTCCGTTGTCATGCTTGCCAGGTCCAGCAAAAGGTTCATAAATTGCGATTTTCTTTACGTGCTTCACTTGTCCTAAAATCAGTAAATATCTTCTTAGGTATGACTCATAGAGCTTAACTTTCAGTTGGCTGTGTTCTCTAAATTCCTTTCTTGTATTCATACCTATGACCTCGTTTATCTCAAACTTGTCTCGTCTAATCGGCAAATCAGGCTATAAACTTTAGCCAGAATTTACGGGGTATTTGGCTTTGGTTAGCTATAAAATCCTCGCTTTATTAACTCATTTTCTATAAGGTCAGTTCTGAGATTCACAGCACTGTTTGTGGACAAAAAGGCTACCTCTTGCCAATTAAGCGTGAAAAACAGCTCTTTTAGCTCCTTTTTATTTTTAAGAAACACTACGCCATAGCCACGTCTGTTTGGCAGTTCTTCAAAGCTAATATACGCCCGCATACCTGAAAAACAGGTTGACGGCAGATAAACATCACATTTATCAAGCATATTCTTATTTCTAGTTGACGAGGGTGTGCCTCCGTCTGACAGGGAATAGACCCGCATAAAACTTTTGCATTGCTTTTTAGGCGTTATCGCTACTTTCTCTATATTGACTTTAGTCCATACTTGAAATATAGTGGCTACTTCTACAGGCTCTCCGTTGGGATAGCAAAACGAATCCAAAGGCAACTTTTCAGTATGTGCAAGCTTATAGCCACGAACGCGTGTCATAGGAACGCCTTTACCTGTGCTATCAAAGAGTGGTGGCAGTATGAAAGCCACCATGTCGGCAAAGCCATAAGAATGGTTGACAAAACGCAACGCTAGATTTCCGCGCAAGCCAAAAGGTGGGTTGCCTATGACTATGTATTTCCCCGCCGTCTTTGGGTTATAGTCAAGATAATTTATCTTAGTTAGTTCAGGCGCCAGTTCACCCTCAGGTTCTATATCAATACCAATCCTTCTTGATTTTGGTAAAATTCTATAAAAATTACAGCATCCAGCAGATGGTTCTATAAAAGTGTATTCAGACGAGTTTATTTCAAGTGTATTCAACACCTCAATGGTCTTATCATAACAATATTGAGCCGCTACAGGAGTTGTAAAGAACTGGTCGCGCGCTCTATATGAATCTTTTACTGAATATTTGCTACCGAGTAAGTGGTTTATGTCGTTGTAGTAGTTATCGGGCACATTTTCTAGTTTCAGCCAGCGAAGAAATGTGCCTTTATGTATGAAAAGTCTATTCAATATTTCATCAGGTGGCATACACTGTAACAATTCTTTTAGTAAGGCGTATGCAGATAGTCCACTCACCGTATCACTATCCTTGTAAGTTAGTGGTATATGTGAGAGAAAGGTGTTCCCGTAGCTTTCTTTCATAACTGCTTTATTCATAATGTAAGGTTATATGAATTGGCGTTGTCTGTCAAATTTGAGGGTGCAATTAAATTGCCACTTTCTTATTTCCATAAAATATAGTAATATCCTCTATATTTCATTATGGGAGGCAAGAGAGATGAGTTTTGAGCAGTTATTTAAGGAAATTTCTCCAGAGGCAATATCTGATAACGTATTTACACTGACGGGGAAAGATTTATACGCTATCACTGCGGGCAAGCAAGAACATTATAATTCTATGGTGGGTAGCGGGGGTGGCTTTGGGCTTATTTTTAGGAAACCTGCCACTTGGTGTTTTATTAGAGAAGACCGCTACACGCTTGAACTCATTCAAAAGGAGCAAACATATACGTTGTCTTACTTCCCACAAAAATATAAAGAAAAAATGCTCTTTTTGGGGAGCAAAACTGGTAGAGACAGCGACAAGATGAGAGAGGTTGAGTTGACGAGTATTCAAACTCCCTCTAGCGATATGTCTTTCAGAGAGGCTAAACTAGTTATTGAATGCAGTCTAACGGCACTTATCCCCGGTCTTCCAGATTATTTTTGCAAGCAAGAGACGAAAAACTATATAAACGAAGCATATAGAGAGGAAAAAGCTTATCGCAAAATAGTATTCGGGGATATTACCCACGTTTGGGCAAAGAAATAGCAAATATCACGTGCAGTATAGCACGGTCTCCGCGTTATTTGACGTGTAAGTGCCGTTATAAACACCTCATCACTGCTAGGTTGCATTATGAGTGTCAATATCATATTTCCCATATAGGAACTATAATGGCATTCTTTTTAGGTATAGGCATTATGTTGGGGGACAAGCAAAGG
>BNUJ01000030.1 GCA_025997275.1 Deferribacterales bacterium | reverse complement strand
AGCTACTTCGTCATACGATAACTTGCCACTGAGCACATCCTCTACCCCTTTAATCTTGCCATAACTTCCCACAATACATACCCCTAATAAAAAATATATGAGGGGCATTTTAACTTGTGCAATTACAGATGAAAGAAAAGGTATTGACAAAAGCATTAAACTAATGTAGACTTGCCACAAAACAGCTAGAGGTATGTTATATGCGGGGCAATTATAATTACAGAGGTTCTACGACACCTACCGATGTCAAGAAAGCTATGCATGATAAGGGACTTTCTTATCAGGATATAGGCAACAAGCTCGGTGTGTCTAAGCAATATGTTCACTACGTGGTCACGTCTGTGCTGGCTGGTAGCGGGAAGATTTCTGCGCGCAAGCAACAGACGCTTTCACAGATAGAGAAATGTCTTGGGATAAAAATAGTGCCAGGTGTGATTAAAAAGGGCAAGAACTAGCGAATGTATGGGAGCGATGGAGACATCCGCTTTATCCTAGTGCCACTCAGTCTTGCTCTGTCTTATCTGCTTTGCAAGCTATTTTTCGCTAGGTTTATCGTATTCAGTTTCAAGACTATCAGACGGATTGTTTCAGGTTTCGTCCTTTCTTTTTCAAGTCCTGCTATACTTTCCGTTAAGGCACACGAGGGGAATGTAGATGCACAATACAGATTTGGCAGGCTTTATTTAGATGGTCTTCGCATTGAGAAAAACTACGATAGAGCTTTCCTATGGCTACTAAAGGCAACATCTCAGCATCATAAAGGTGCAATAAGTTATCTGTATGTGTTGGCTGAACGCGGACACGCTGATGCAAGGCGTTTTGTCGATTCGCTCGGGAAATTAGACACTATCTCTAACGATATATCAATACCTACACAGCTACTTTGCACGGTAATGTTGACGAGTGTGTTTTTGTCGCAGATATCGTTTATTCAAGAACGCTATGACGTTGTAGTAGCTGCCCGTCGTATTGAAGAAGCAAATGAAAATGAAGCGCAACGTTTGTCATCAAAGCCTGCGCCTGTTGTCATCTATAGAACGAGCTTTACCTGTGGCGATTTGCATGGATTGTCGCGTGACCAGTTGGTTATCTGCACCACTAAAGAGCTGGCAGAGGCTGATTTAGTTATGGTGCGACTATACAGCAAATTGATAACTGCACACAGGGATAATAAAGAGAATTTAAATTCATTAGAGAACAGTCAACGAGCATGGCTCACCAAGAAATTGAACTTGACAGGCAATAATGAAACTGAATATAAAGCTATGTTAATGGAACTTTATGACGAACGTATAGCGGAATTGCAAGCAAAATAATAACAGTTGTCTGAGATAAAATAACGTGCTATAAGTAAGTGCAACAAGCAGGGTGGTGTGATAATGAATCGTGAATTAGTGCTGATAATAGACTACGGTTCGCAATACACGCAGCTTATTGCACGGCGGACGCGTGAACTTGGGGTTTATTCCGAAATATTGCCATGTGATGCAGTTCTTGATGTTCTTAAATCTAAAAAACCTAAGGGGATTATCCTATCAGGCAGCCCATACAGCGTCTATGACGATGGTGCGCCCACTATAGACAAAGGGCTTTTTGAGCTAGGCATACCCGTGCTGGGCATTTGCTACGGCATGCAGCTGATGGTGCAGGTATTCGGCGGGCAGGTTGCCCCGTCTAATACGCGTGGCTATGGGCGTAGCGGCATCAGCATTGAGCGGGAGAATGCTCTGTTTGTAGGCGTTCCTAAATATGCTAATGTGTGGATGAGCCATGGGGATAGCGTCAAGAACGTTCCAGATTGCTTTGATGTGATTGCTAAAGCTACTGATGCACCCATTGCGGCGATTTCTCATAAAGATATGGAACTTTATGCTATTCAGTTCCACCCAGAGGTAACGCATACCGAGCAGGGCGGGCAGATATTAAAAAATTTCCTTATAGGTGTATGTGGCTGCAAGGGCGACTGGACTACCAAGAACTTTATAGATGAGCAGATAGCGCGGATTAAAGACGCTGTCGGCACTCAACGTGTGTTGTGTGGGCTATCGGGCGGGGTGGATTCATCGGTAGCGGCGGCGTTAATACAGCGGGCTATCGGGGACAGACTCACCTGTGTGCTGGTTGACACTGGGCTGATGAGGCTGAACGAGGCAGAAGAAGTCAAACGTGCATTTACGGGAGACTTCAAGACAGATTTAGTCTGCATAGATGCCGAGGAACGTTTCTTAACAGCGTTAAAGGGCGTAGAAGACCCTGAAACGAAACGCAAAGTCATAGGCGAGCTATTTGTGCGAACCTTTGAGAACGAGTCTAAAAAGCGCGGAGATTTTGATTTTCTTGCGCAAGGCACGCTATACCCTGATGTAATAGAGTCTGCATCTGTGCGGGGACCGTCTGCCACGATAAAGAGTCACCATAACGTAGGCGGGTTGCCGAAAGATATGAAGTTTAAGCTGATAGAGCCGCTCAGGGAGCTGTTTAAGGACGAAGTTCGAGCGGTAGGGCGTGAGTTGGGGCTATCAGATGAGATTGTAGATAGACATCCGTTCCCCGGTCCGGGGCTTGCGGTGCGGATACTAGGCGAAGTCACTAAAGATAAATGCGATACATTAAGACAGGCTGATTATATAGCTATAGAGGAGCTAAAAAAGGCTGGATTATATAATGAAGTTTGGCAAGCATTCTGTGTGTTATTGCCTGTAAAAACGGTTGGTGTTATGGGCGATGGGCGCACGTATGAGAATGTTGCGGCATTCAGGGCTGTCGTCAGTATGGATGGTATGACGGCAGACTGGGCGCGACTACCGCACGATGTGTTAGCTAAGATTTCTAATAGAATTATCAACGAGGTAAAGAAGATAAACAGGCTTGTTTATGACATCAGCTCTAAACCGCCTGCTACTATAGAATGGGAGTGATAGAGTGGTTCATTGTGTTCAATGCATTGTGATAGCTGATGATTTAACAGGAGCAAATGCTACGGGGGTGCTGTTAAAGAAGATTAACTACACCACTTACACCATTCTAAATGTGGCGCATATTGATGGGAACAATATGCCTGATTGTGATTGTATCGTCTATTCTACCGACAGCCGTGCCATTGGTGCCGATGTTGCTTATAGTCGTGTTGTTGAAGCCGTCAAATTATTCAAATCAAACCAAGTTAAAGTTTATTCTAAACGTATTGATACTACCCTGCGTGGCAACCTAGGCAGTGAAACGGATGCTATGCTTGATACGTTAGGCGGTAACAGGGTGGCGATGATAGTGCCATGTTTCCCGTCAGGCGGACGTATTTTGGTGGGGGGCTATCTGCTGGTAAATGCGATTCCTCTGCACAAGACTGAGGTGGCAGTTGACCCTAAGACGCCGGTTCATACGCCAGTATGTGCTGATTTATTTGCTAAGCAGACTAAATATCCGATTGGCTCTATAGAAATCAGCGATATTATGCAAGGCAGGCGACATATAATGGCGATAATCAAAGATTTTGCTAGCAGGGGTGTCCGCAACATAGTATTTGATGCGGTTACGCAGGAAGACATTGACACCATCGCCGATGCGGTCATTGCAAGTGAGGTGCCGTTTATTGCAGTTGACCCAGGAGTCTTTACCGCTACATTAGCAAGATTGTTGATGCCAGTGCCACAGGTGGAGCGGGACAAGCCGAAGATTTTGGTAACAGTTGGCAGTGTTAATGCTATTGCGCGCGGGCAGGTGGAGCATTTCCTCGCATCGCAGCGTGTGCTGAATGTGTTTATTGAGGTGGTGGAGTTTTTAGAGGGAGCAGAGCGTTCGGAGGCGGAGATTTCGCGCGTGGTAAGTGAGGTATTGAATAATTGTGACAAATATGAGCTTTGTAGCGTTGTTGGCAGGGGTATTATGCCTGATGGACGTGTAGGGCTAGATGAGTACGCGGAGCGATATAAATGTTCGGCTGATGAGATTTCTAGTATGATAAATGTAGCTATTGCGGAGATAACCTATCGCATAGCTAAGTCTGACAAGAACTTTAAGGGGTTTTACACCTGTGGTGGCGACATTACGGTGGCTGTGTGCAATAGAATGAAAACCTTTGGGTTTAACCTGTTGGGCGAGGTTTTACCTATGGCTGCTTATGGAGAGATGATTGGGGGGGACTTTCCGGGCTTGAAGTTTGCAACTAAGGGAGGCATGGTAGGTGACAGTTCAGCACTCGTTGAGTGCGTCCGCTATCTAAGACAACAGCTATCAGTATAGCAGGGGGCATGAATCAGGAGTTGTTGATTATAACCATAGCGAAGCTATTGGTACAGCAAGCATATTTTCGCTAAATGAAAGTGTTCTATCTCCCGAATATAAAACGATACCTACATAAGGTTTTTTGTTTTTTAGTATATTTTCAACAAACCATTTTTGGGGTTCAAAATCTTTGGAAGAAACGTTATGTCCTGCTTTAACCTCTATCCCTAATAGTGCCCCATCTTCACGCTCAACAATAAAATCAATCTCCCTGTCCAGCCTGTCGCGATATTGTGAAATTGAATATTGACTTTCTAAATCAACTTGCGCTGCCAATTCTTGGAATACAAATGTTTCAATCAATTTACCAGAGCGGTCGTGATTCAGCAGAACTTCTTTCGGTTTCCAACCAAGAATTGAAGTCATCAAGCCAGTATCAGTAGCATAAAATTTAGCACGGCGTCCAACCCGCTCGTAATCCGTCTTAATCCAGGGTGATACTTTTTCAAAAAGATAAAGCGCAATCAAAGCGTTGACATAACTATCCAATGTCAGTTTATTTAGCGATAGGGCAGAGCCGACAGCTGTCATATCTATGAATTTTGCAGACCATGACGCAAGAACTCCCACTAATTCCCGTAAGTCACCTTGTCGGCGAATGTTCGCAATATCTTTCAAATCTCGTTGCACCAGTGTATTTATATAATCCTTGTGCCATTCTTTGCGCTCAGACAAATCTAGCAAACGAACTGCCTCAGGGTATCCTCCGCGAAACGCAAGATTTAATATCTCTTCCTTGTCGTATTCAGATGTTCCTATAGGAAAATCTTTATCAAAAGCTCGTTTTAAGAATAGAGGTGTTTTCCCAAGCGTTTCTCCGACAGTCAGTGGACGTAAGCGGATGTTCTTAACTCTTCCAGCTAAACTCTCAGAAACACTCGGTAAAGATTGAATATTTGCTGAACCAGTCAGCAGATATTGCCCTGAACGATTATCATTATCTACAACTATTTTGATTTCTGGAATCAGTTTCGGAACTTTTTGAATTTCGTCAATAATCATAGTTTTAGCAGATTTTTTTACAAATCCTTTCGGGTCTGCTACCGCCAGCGCAAAAAGGTTGGTATCGTCCAAAGTGCGATAATCACCACCCTTATCAACAACTTGACGCGCAAGTGTGGTCTTTCCAGTTTGCCGGGCACCAGAAACGATGACAACTCGTCTTGTCGCCAATGCTTTCTTTACCGCCTGTCTCTGCCAACGCAAATACCCTTCTTTCATATTCACTACGTATAGCCGATGTTATGCGAAAAGTAAAGTAGAATGTATGCGAAAAGTATAATAGAACATGTGCGAAAAGTATAATAGAATATGTGCGAAAAGTATAATAGAATATGTGCAAATTGCTTAACAGATACATTAAAACGAGTGGTTGCACGAGTAGGTTATTTTCTAATAGCGGCATTAGTCAAGCTTTTTACTAGCAATTAAACGTGTGGGTATTGAAAACTTTAGGTTTCACGACCTGCGTGGAACATCGGCAACATTTTTAGCTATCAGACGCATGAATGTTTCGTCTTCGCCGTTGTGAGGAGCAAATCCCTTTTGTTCTTGCGCAAACACAACTTCAAAGCCAATGTTATTTAGTTTTTCCTTCATTTTGGCGAGGTCTATAAACCGCCTGCTATGCCCTTCGTATATGTAAGTGTTATGTTTATCAGCAACAGGTTCACCCTTTTTGTAAAGTTCGTTATTCAGCCCTCTTGCCTCAATACAAAGATATCCGCCAGCATTTAGGCAATCAAAACTCCACTTTATAACTTCGTCCTCCTGCTCCTCCGCTACAGAATGCAACGTAAAGCGGGAATAAACTACATCAAACCTATGTTCAACACTTAGACTAGTAAAATCAGTGCAATAAAATTTTAGAAACTCATTTTGAAGGTGTTTATTCAGATATTCTATCTCCCCAGCACACTGGTCTATAGCCGTCACCTTAATGCCATTATCAGCGAAGAACACTGCGTCCCGCCCATTACCGCAACCAAGCTCAATAAGGGTGCTACCCTGTTTAGCAAAATGTTCCAGAATATACTTGGCAAATAGAGATGGAGCAAAAGGTTCAGTGTATTCTGCATAATACGCTTCCCAGAAGCTTAAATCGTCTATACGTCCGCTCTCATTAGACACGACATCCCCCCTTTCTCATTTTAACCAAGGTTATTTTTAGAAAGTTATGAACGGGTATTTCTCTCCCCCTAGATGAGCGTCAATGGCTGAACAAACCCCCCTCGTCTCCTGCGGAGACACTCCCCCGTTGGGGGAGAATATAATAGGGACTCATAGCATTTCTTTTGACATCTAAAAGTATTCGTGATATATAAGGGTAAAACGTGTTTTTCTAACCTTGGTTAAATTTACACGTTTAGTTGACATTGTGTCATTTTACTGGGGGCGTTATGAAGAGCGTATATATAGCTATGGCAGCAGACCTTATCCATCCGGGGCATCTAAATATTATTAAGCACGGACGTGAGCTGGGAGAGGTTACGCTTGGTTTGCTTACCGATAAAGCAATAGCATCATATAAACGCCTGCCGTATATGTCTTTTGATGAGCGACGTGTCGTGGCTGAGAATATAAAAGGTGTTGCACACGTAGTTCCGCAAGATACGCTAGACTACGTGCCTAACTTACGCAAATATAAACCCGACTACGTAGTTCATGGCAGTGATTGGCGTGAGGGGGTGCAAAAAGTTGTGCGTGAACGCGTTGTTGAAACGCTTAAAGAGTGGGGTGGCGAACTGGTAGAGCTAGAATACACACAGGGTATATCATCAACAGAGCTTATAAGCAGGCAGAAAACTATCGGCACCACTCCTAACATACGTATAAAGCAGCTACGACGACTAATCAACGCAAAACCTATCGTCCGCACCATAGAGGCACACAATGGCATAAGTGCACTAATAGCAGAGAACGTCTCTGTTGTAGAGAATGGCAAGCGAGAAACGTTTGATGCTATCTGGTTGTCAAGTCTCACAGACTCCACTGCAAAGGGGAAACCAGATATTGAGTTTGTGGATTCTACCTCACGTAGCAACACGTTGAGCGATATTTTGGAGGTTACGACTATCCCGCTGATATATGATGGCGACACTGGCTCATACCCAGAGCATTTTAAGCTACTTGTGCGGCGACTGGAGCGTATGGGCGTATCAGCTGTTATCATAGAGGATAAAATTGGCTTGAAACGCAATTCACTATTCGGCACAGATGTGTCTCAGTCACAAGATAGCATTGAGGGCTTTTGTGAAAAGATACAGGCGGGCAAACTTGCACGTGTGACGGACGACTTTATGATAATAGCTCGTATAGAGAGCCTAATACTAGACAAAGGTGTTGATGACGCTGTTGCACGGGCAAAGGCATATCTTGAGGCTGGTGCAGACGGCATTATGATTCACTCTCGCAAAAAAGAGCCTAACGAGATATTTGAATTCTGCAAACTTTATAAAGGTTTCGCTGAGGGCAAACCACTTGTAGCTGTTCCATCGTCTTATAGTCAGGTGTATGAGAGCGAACTTATAGGACACGGCGTTAATATTGTAATATATGCCAACCATTTATTGCGTGCAGCCTACCCTGCAATGTTCCGCACCGCTGAAACTATACTGAAAAATAAACGGGCTAAAGAGGCTGATGAACAGTGTATGAGCATTAAAGAGATATTAAACATTATCCCAGGCACTAACGAGGACTAACATAGGTTACCAATAATCGTAGCCAGTGCGGTTTCTGTAAGCAGTCGCGGGTTGTTCTTGACACGTTGAGGATTAAACCCGTGTTGAACGATATATTCACAGGCTTTGTCGTCATATCCCAGCTTGCCTAGTTGCAACTCTAGCCCAAGTGTGTGAGCAATATCAGCCAGCCGAGTGGCAGACTGCACGGCATTAGAACAGCCAAGCATTTTGTTTAGTTCGTCCATAGTGCATTGCACGTATTCTACACCTCGCGTATCAAGGCAGTCGCCATCAGACACACCGCTGTTGAAGATAAAGAACGTTGGCAACGTCAGCATAACAGCGTGCCCATGTGCTAACCCTGAATATGCTGTGAATGCATAAGAAATTGAGTGGGCTGCCGTTGTGCGGGTGATGTTTATCGCCTTGCCTGCAAGGTGCGCTCCCAGTGCACGGGCTAAGTAGTCGGGCTTGACAGCACCTATAGTAGGCAATATGAGAGATATAGCCTGACTAGCATAGAGTTTGGATTCATCAGTTGAGTTAACGCACCAGTATGATTCTATAGCTTGCCCTAGAGCATCCGCCAGCGGAGCAGTCGCAGAATCAGCAGGCTGGTTTTCTAGGAATATTGGGTCTATTATGGCACACTTAGGCAGTAGTTTTTCATTATCAACAGAAGACTTCTTGTCGCCGTCCCATAGCACGGCAAATTGGGTTGCCTCGCTACCTGTGCCCGCAGTTGTTGGAATGGCTATTATGGGCAATGCAGAGCCGTCTTCTTTTAGGCTAATTAGCTTGGCGATGTCTATCACTGAACCACCGCCCACAGCTATAATTAAATCAATATTTCTACCCACAACCATAGCTCTCCCACGCTGAACATCTTCAACTTTAGGATTAGTGCTAAAATCAGCCCATTCGGACACATTTATACCAGCAAGCAGTGGTGGGATAATGGCTTGCGCACCACATACGCTGTAGCTGAGCTTGCCATGAAGTAGCAGAACATTGCTATGTGACAGACTAGCTACCACGTTGCGCAATTGTTCTATAGCTCCCCTTGCTATGTATTCTAACATTGAATAGCTTTCATAAAGGCATCTTTGCACTGCACGGGACTTTGACTTGGGCGTCCCAGTTCGGCACGTGCCCCGCGCTTGACTAATATCTCTATAAACAACGGCGTTTCTGAACGGATAAGCTCTCCTATAGAGTTTAGTTCACTAACGTCTGTGATACGAACAGCTTTTTTATAGCCTATTGATTTTGCTATAGTTGCTAAATTAGCTCCTGTAGCCACTGTCGCTTGCCCGCCGACAGAGTCGTGTGCGGCATTATTCAGCACTATATGAACAAAATTCTTAGGGGCTTGAGTGGCAATGAGTGCAAGCCCGCCTAGGTGCATAAGCACTGCCCCATCACCATCTAGGCATATAACACGTTTGTCTGGTTTTGCTAGTGCAATCCCTAGTGCTATTTGCGATGAATGACCCATAGAACCCACCGTTAAGAAATCGCGTTCGTGAGTCTGCCCGTGTTTCTCTCTCAGTTCAAATAGTTCTCGTGAAATCATACCAGTGGTTGATACAAATAACGCATCAGCTACATTTTGTATGATAAACTCTATCGCCTGTTCACGCACGATAACACTACCGTCTGCTCTTGCGGGTGCACTATATTTGCCGAATGTGTCCTTGCGAACAACTAATGCGTAAGGCGCAAGGTGTTGTCCCATATATTGACAAGCTGTCTCCAGTGCCTTAAGTGCATCCTCATCGTTGTCTGGCAAAATGCTATATTTGATACCCATAGTTTCAAGCAGTGGCAGGGTAATAAGTCCCTGTTTAATGTGTTGAGGCTCGTCATGCACATTAGGCTCGCCCCGCCAGCCTATTATAAGCAACGTTGGAATACCATAAACCAGCGGGTCATTAAGCGATATTAGCGGGTTTAGAGCATTCCCCATACCAGAGTTTTGCATATATACGCAAGCGGGGGTGCTAGTAGCCATATAGTGTCCTGCTACTAAAGCGACAGCATTCCCCTCATTTGCACATACAACATGCTTATCAATACCGAGCGTAGAAAAGTATGAGCATAATGGTTTTAGTAGAGAGTCCGGCACGCCCGCAAATAGGCTAAACCTGCTAGCAAGTGCACCGCCAAATATTTCTGTTGAAATCATAATATCACCGCCTGCTATGATATAGCTAAAGACTAAGTGTTGTCAAATCTATTGAAATTTTGTAACATCAGATACTTAAAGGACCCCAGTTCAATGACGAAGTGCAACGATTACCTTTAATGTTCTGATTATTAGCTATGAACAGAATATTAGGGGTGCAAAAGGCGGCAAAAACCTTTACGATGATGTTTATGACAGCGTCATTGGTAAAGGAGATTGCCGTTGAATGTGTCCTGAAAATCTGCTATAATGCCCGAATGTTAACAAGATTTAACTTAAAACTCCTTAAGAACGCTCTATTTCAGGCTTGTCTATTGGCACTAGCATTTGCCGTCATATTTGTGCCACTATCAATGCTTACGACTTACTGGCACTTTTTTGATGAGTTTAGCGCAAACGTTTCCGAAGTCTTAACATTTAGACTGTCCTTTGCGCTAGTGCTATTTGTCCTGTTTTCATTGTTGTTGTATATCTCAAAAACTAGAAAAATAGCCTTTACCGTAATATCTGCCATATCTTTACTTACGCTTTTAGAGAGCGGTTTGTTGTCTATTGGGTTGTCTCCGCTTAATGGAAACTTACATGCATACGGCTTGCTCGTCCGCCGACTGCTGGATAGTCTGCTGTGGGTGGGCGTTATAACGCTATTTATCAAGTATAGAAAACAGCTCTACTCTAACAGGGTTCATATAGTTGTAGGATTGTTGCTCTATAGTCTAGCTGCAACAACGGATGCCTATATAAAGAAACCTGAAAAAATTATTACAAGTTTTATCACAAACATAGATGTCTATGATTCTGTGGAGCTTAGCAGGGACAACAATGTAATAATGCTAATGCTTGACACTGTCTCTTCAGAGGTAGCTGAAGATGTGTTTGAGCACCATCCAGAGCTTGCAGCTCAGTATGAGGGGTTTATAAATTTTACCAACAATGTGGGGATAGGACTGAGAACAAACTTCACAGTTCCGACTCTCTTTACGGGCAAATATTTTGACACTAGTAGCTATAATGAACACTTGTATAGGATAATAGACGACAACGATTCGCTTGTTCGTATATTTCAGAATGTAGGCTATGACGTAGCTGTGCAAAGCTTTGCCGTTAACTGGATATCTAAACCACGTTCAACATCTGCTACAACAACTAAACAGGCGGGGTTGTATAGTAGCGGGTTCTTTGAAACTCGGCTAGACAACCTTGCGCTGTTGCGTGTGATGCCATATCTATTAAAAAAAGACTTCATCAGAAATATTCAAACGGGTGCTGTGATGGAGGGTAAAGCTTATAAACCTAAAGTGAATAAATATAAGCAAGATAGGGGGCTTGATTTTGTTCGCTCTGTCATTGAAAATGCTCCATTGACAGCTCAGCCAACCTTTCAATTCTATCACTTTTTAGGTGCACATGACCCTCTGATGAGTGATGACAACTGCTCTAACGCTCCAAAACTGTTAAAAGAGGGCAACGATTACAATGCGTATTATAAAAAGACCTATTGTGCCCTGAAGGGGACTGCGGACATATTGCAGGCGATTAAGCAACGTGCGGGGGGGGGGGCAGCTCTATAATAACTCTACAATTATAGTCATTTCCGACCACAGTGGCTGGGCATTTAAGGACAAGGATTGGGAGCGGGCGGAGAAAGAAAGGGGCTATTGGCTGGATAGACCTATGCTAATGATTAAGCTAAAGGGGGAGCACAGAGGGTTCAAGAACGATAATTCGCCAGTTGAACATATTCAAACATACACGTTGCTAAAACATATAGCAGAGAATGGCTCTAATATCAGTGAGCGCGCACTTATGAATATAATGCACAAGGATAGTCGCAGGGTATTTATACGGCAACATACTGAAGATAATGCCACAATAAACTACCTAGATGCTAACCGCAATGTAGTCCGCACTAAAAATGTGTCTATACGCGCAAGAATCCCGCAAGAGCTGGTGCCGTTGAAAGTAGCCTACCACTACATTACAGAAAAGAGCAATCTTTATCCAGATATATTAGCATACAACAAGCAGGGCAAGAGCGTTCCCTACGAAAACATTCACGGACAAGGACACAGGCTAGTTGCTCGGGTATCCGAAGCCAATAAAGAATATTCACTCCTGTTGCAATTTTTAATTATTGTTCAAGCTGAGAACAAAGCCTCTGCTGAGCTGAGTTTATCCACAGCTGATGCAAACGTAAAAAAACTCGTCAAACTATCTAAAAGACAGGACGTTGCAGAATCTACATTCAGCGGGCTAGGAGCGGTAAGCCTGCCAGTGAAATCAGACCAAAATGGGCTTATAACATTCTACATTGATATTCCCAACTGCACAGCATACCTTAATGAGCTGACGCTGGTAGAAAGGAGATAGATTATTTATAATTTCAGCCGTTCTAGTATATACTTTCCGCCGACTTGTTCGTCAGAGCCGAAGTGATAGAATACCTTTTCACGCATTGCGGCTAACTTCTCTCTATATGCATCTTTGTCTTGTAGCAGTTTATTCACAAGCGGTAAAATGTCCGCTAGCTTGTCAGGGGCTATGGAGACCCCCGCCTCATCACGCCAAGTTATATCAACTGGCGGAGTAGAAAGACGCGTGTATTCAGGGTTCATCACTTTCATAGCGGTGTTTATGAACAGTGTTGGCTTTAGTGTGCTAAACGAATATTCATAAGCAATTGTTGACCAGTCGGTAATCAATAGCGCACTCGTATAGACAGTCTTGTTGGACGAGAAATCTAACTCAAAAACCAGATTCTCCCCTACCTCACTGCTATATTTAGCAATTATTTTATCTAAATTAGCTTTATAACGCTTTATATATTCTGGGTGCGGGCGGACAACAACCTTGAAGCCTTTATTTATTAAGTTATCTAGCAAATCGCTAATACATGAGTCAAGGATATTATCCTGTTGCCAAGATGGAGCTATTAGTATTGTGGGTAGCTGGCTTTCGGCAGTCATATTCTCGTAATCAGCCACAAGCTCGCCGATTAGCGGATAGCCATAGTCCAACAAGTTCTTAGGCTTAGTGCCATATAGTTTTTCCAGCTCACGTATTTCCGCAGTTTGGTGAGGACCCGCGCAAAATATTGTGTCGTAGTTATCAAAGCTACCCTTTTCCACCACCATGTGGGCACTGGTCATATAGTGCATAATATGTATATATTCAACATCTTTGCGTAGAAGTGAGCGTTTGATATGGTGTGTTCCAAGCCCTGTCATAGTGGTAACCACAAGAGCCGCATCCATTCTCATCATTACCGATATTAACGCCCTTGCACCAATATAGTAGGGAACAAGCCTATCGCCGTGAGCACGCTTAAATACATTGTCGTCTGGGTCGCTTGTAATGTAGTGTATAGTTATATCTGAGTTAGCTAGCAGATAGTCTATCAAGTGTTTAGTGTATTTGTAAAACCCATTCGCCTCTGAATAAAAGACAAGTTTTTTGTTCTCATTCTCGTTAAATAGCTTTACATCGCGTCTTTCACGCTGTCTCAATTCTGCACTGCGCTTATCTCTTGAACCTAGCAAGTTGCCTAGTAGTGCAAGGACGTTATTAAACGTCCAATAGATAAGTAGTGCTGATGCAAGCGGGTATAGTAGCACCAAAAAGAACGCTGACAGCAGATATAGCTTGGTAAGCTCTCCTTTGTCAGTTTTAGGCAAAGTCCACGCAGCCAGAACGTTAACAAGTGTCATTAGAACAGGCAACAGATTCAGCCCGAATAGTAGCCCGTCTGCTTGCGATAAATCCTTTACAAATAAGAAACTCTGCCCCGCAAACATTGCCAGATTGTCCTCTACCATAAAGAACATCGCCATAAGGAGCGGAATCTGTATAAACAGCCCAACCATACCAAATAGTTCATAGAATGGATTATAGTGGAATTGCCTATATAGGGCGTCCCGCAGGTCTGCTTTGCGGGCTTTCGGAACGTCCATAGCTTCAATTTTTTCTAAAAATGACTGCATCTTAGCCTTAAGCAGTTTCGGTTTATCTATCAGCGGCTGGGCAAGTTTAATGAGCGGGGAGGTAATGAGTCGCACCACAATAGCCACGCACAGCACAGCAACACCATAACTGCCCGTTATAACGTGGAACTTCACAACTAAAAAGTATAAAAGGTGTTCAAGAATGGACATAATGTCGTATAATACTACTACTACTTGTCGCCTTTAATTAAATCACTAATAACCTTATCGTCTGTTTTTTCTGCGTCCTTGCCTCTAGTGAATATGCGCTTAACCTTGCGCCAAAAGATTGCAAATGCTACGCCGATAGCTGCAAGTCCTTGAAATAGCATACTGCCAGAACTTGGGTCTAGGTAGGCATGTGCGGGCAGGACGATGGACAAAAACGAAAGCGTCAATATCAACACAGAAAACTTGTTCATAACGTTCATCTCCAATATTAGCCTTTATTTGACTTAACCCTTAATTTCTGCCATATTTCTGTTGTTATGTCAACATTTTTTACATATAACGTTGTGGCACTCATCTGCGGCTATCTGCTAGATGTCCTTATAGGCGACCCTGCGGTGCGCTTCCACCCGATAAGACTGATAGGCAGAGTTATTGAGCTGGGAGAGAAGTTGCTCTACAAAGATAAGTTTATAAATGGTTGTTATTTAGTTGTTTTTGTCGT
>BNUJ01000029.1 GCA_025997275.1 Deferribacterales bacterium | reverse complement strand
TTTAGCACCATAAAATTTGACTACGCAATGCTCGAACGTATGAACACCCCCGCAGAAAAACGCACATGGAGCTACTATCTAGGCATAATGGTGAACGATGAACGCATATCAAACGGCAAAAAATATCTGTCAACGCATAATGCTACCCTGACAAAGGCATATAAAGAGTATCACGTGCCAAACAATGTCCTGACTGCCCTACTGGGAGTAGAAACTAATTTCGGCGAATTTAAGCTGAAATACCGCGCACTACAGAGCTTATCTACCTTTGCCTTTGAATACCCGCGCAGAGCTAAATATTTTAAGGAAGAACTTGAAGCCTTGCTAGTCTTTGCCAACAAGCAAAACACAGAATCAGTTCAGTATTTAAGCTCTTATGCTGGAGCTATAGGCATACCGCAGTTTATGCCCTCCAATATAAAAAAATACGCTGTAGATGGAGATGGAGACGGACTTGTTGATATAGTGACTAATCACGACGATGCAATAATGAGTGTTGGCAACTATCTGAAAGACAAAGGCTGGCAGGAGAATAAACCACACGTAGCAACTGTCGTGTCTGTGCCGAACAGCCTAGACAACGACACATACAAGACAAACCCTTGCAACGAAGAGAACATGCGTAGCATAGGAGAATATCGCGAGATGGGGATAAAGATACCCCCTAAATATAAAAGTAAAGAGATAGGCATGCTCGCTAAACTAGCGGAAGACAGCGAGGAGGGGATGTTTGAGGCAGTTATATTCTTTGAAAATGCTTGCCCTATACACAGATACAATAAGAGCTTGAAATATGTTATGACCATAGCCTTGCTTGCGGAGGCTATAAACGAATAGTATTTTTATTTGACTATCTCTTGATAGGCTAGTATAAATATAAACGTGTTTTATATTATACATTAAGGGAGAAATTTAGTTATGAAGAAACTCGCTATTTTGCTGTCTGTATGCGTGTTGATATTTAGTGCAGTTAGTTGTGGCAAGGGAGCTGGTGCTAAGACCAAGTTGATAGTCTATACATCATTGAAAGAATCTTTAATGAGTGCCATTAAGGAAGATTTTGCAAGGAAATATCCGAACATTGATATAGACTACCAATCAGCTGGTGCAGGTAAGCTAATGGCTAAAATAGCTGCTGAACGTGAAAGCGGAACAATCACCGCTAACGTGATATGGACTAGTGAAGTGCCCGATTTCTACAAGATGAAAGAAGACAAATTGCTTATCGCCTACAAACCTAATACTACTGGTGCCTTAAACCCACTAGAACAAACTGATGACTACTTTGTGCCTGCCCGTCTTGGGACGCTTGGCATAGTCTATAACACCAAGAAGGTTACAGCTGTGCCTACTGAATGGAAAGACCTGTTCAAACCGGTATATAATGACGGTTTTGCTATCGCTAACCCTGCCTTATCAGGAGCAACTTATGTCAGCGTTGCAATGCTGCAATCAGTGTTCGGTGACCAATACTTCAAAGATTTGCGCAAGAACAAGGCGAAAGTCGGACAAGGCTCTGGGCAAGTTGTGGATGACACTGCATCTGGTGAACTTGTAGCATGTCTAGGCGTTGACTACATTACCTTTGACAAGGTAGAAAAGGGTGCAACCATAGCTATGGCATATCCAAAAGAACTTTTGGTCATTCCCAGCCCTATCGCTATCCTAAAGGATAGTAAGGGTGCTCAGCTTGACGCATCTCAAAAGTTTATAGACTATATGCTTACTAAAGACGCCCAACAAATTATTGCTAATACCGGCACCTTGCCTGTGCGTGAAGATGTTTCAGTGCCTGAAAAGTTCCGCCTGCCTACAGTTCAGGAAGCTATGACCAACGGCATAAAGATTGACTATATTAAGATGATTGCTGAAAAGGAACAACGCGTTAAATCGTTCTTAGAAATCATGCAAGCCAAATAAGTATTGCTACATTCAGCGGTATGTTCTGTGATAGGAGCATACCTCACTTTTACGGAGGCAACATGGCTACGGTTCATTTAGAAAATATATTTATGGTGAGAGATGCTTAAAAATAATAAAACAATCTGGACATTTTGGGAGCCTCGCAGAAAACTCCCTAACTATCTTAAACTATGTATGGAGACATGGAAAAAATTCCTGCCCGAATACGATATTGTGCTACTAGACTACTCAAATGTGGATGACTATCTAGGCAAAGGCTATTACGATGACACACTCTATAAAAACTTCTCGCTACCGAAACAAGCAGATGCTATCAGGTGCGCCGTTCTAAAGAGATACGGCGGAGTATGGCTAGACACAGACACCATAATCACATCAGAGAAGGTAAAGGATATTTTTAATATAAATTCTGAGCTAATCTTACTGCACCAGCATATTGGCTTTATCGTGGCTAAACCAAATGCAGAAGTCCTCTGTAAATGGGAATACGGGATAAAAAAACGTATAGCTACGTACAAGAACTATCAAAACAACCCTGTAAAAAAACTACTATACCCCATACTCCGCAAACGCTATCTGGGTAAGATGGAACGCTGGAACTATCTCGGCAACGGCATACTAGGATACATATTAAGAGACGCTGATGAAAATCATTTCCACTCAGTTGATAGACTTGCTATCAGGGCACTGCCAGAGGTGAACTGGGCGCAAGAAAACGCTATCAGCTACGATGACCCGATAAAGGTGTATATTGAGTTTTATTTTGAAAATGAGCTATCAGACTATGTTCTGAACGCTACCGCTGGGGGGGGGGTTGTGTATCTGCACAACTCATGGACACCCGAAAAATACAGGAAGATGAGCAAAAATAATTTCTTAAAACAAAATTTCACACTGGCAAATATTCTAAAGAAATTGCTAATTTAAGTATTACGCTAACAGATGAAACGGACAGCGTTATCTTACTGGTTATACCTGCCAGCATACGCTAGTATGCCGTTAAAAATGCCCTGCGCAACCAGCTTTTGATATTCTGATGTTCTCATCCTTTCAGCCTCGTTTTTATTTGACAGAAAACCTACTTCAGTCAATATCGCTGGCATATTTGCACCTACAAGCACAAAGAAAGGTGCTTGCTTTATCCCAATATTTTGCTTATTTGACAGCTTCATAGTATTAGCCATCCCCTTTTGCGTTGCTTTTGCCAACAATGTTGACTCCTCTAGCTTAGAGCTTTGCATTATATCTTTCAATATACCCTGCAGGTCAGATATTGATTTAGTAGTTGCTTGGTTTTCAAACGCCGCTACTTCTAATGCGGCTTTGTCATTTGTAATGTTCAATATATACGTCTCAACACCAGAAGCCGCCCTGTTCTTAGGTGCTGCGTTTATATGGATGGATACAAATATATCAGCTTTTAGCTTGTTGGCTATCGCTGTGCGCTCCTCCAACGGAATAAACACATCTGTTTCACGCGTCATATATACATTTAGCTTTGTCTTAGATTTCAGCATAGCACGCAACTGCTTGGCTATGATAAGCGTGATGTCCTTTTCCTTCAGCCCATAGTAGGAACAGCCCGGGTCTTTGCCGCCGTGCCCTGCGTCTATTACTATTGTGTTAATTTTTAATCCGAACACGCTAGCCAACGTTTGGTTAGCACTGCTGGCGGGCTGTCTAGTGATAGCATCCTGCTGCTGCGAACTTGGTGGTGGCGGAGTAGCAGTAATAGCTTGTGCTTTCGGAAACTTATCGCCTTTGCTCACGTCTATTATTATCCGCGCAGGGTTTGACATCTGAAACACTGTGAAGTTCTGTATAGATTGCGAGTCTAACACTATACGCGTGGTGCCCGGTCTGTTATACGCCCAACGCACATTGCTTACAAGCCCATCTTTTATGCTGATGTCTTTTGCCACGCCCTTGCCGACTGTCGCATTATCAATATCAATATATAGCCTAGGAGGAAGTTTTTGCGCAGGGTTCTCTTTCAGCCAATACTTCTCAAACGCCGCGGGACGGCTCACGTCCACCACTATACGGGTATAGTCGCTTGCTGAAAAGTAACGAATATCGTTTATAACAACTGCACCGCTGGCATCTTCAGGCACAAAGGAATCTACTTCAACAAAACGTTTGCCTGTATTATCTTTACCAATATCTTCTGCAATCCCTTTCGGCACAACGTAGTTTTTGGGACTATCGTTATCGCCACCGCTCTGCCCCATACGCGCTAGGTCTGCAAGCATTCCATCAGCAGCGAGCGCAACGTTAGATTCAGGATAGCGTTTTTTTATCTTGCTCAGCGTGAACTGTGCTGATGCATAATCGCGCTTTATATTGTAAAGTTCCGCCAACTCCAATAACGCATCAGGCGTGTTATATGTGGCGTTATCAGCAAGCATTGATAGGTATTTATGCGCGCTGTTCATATCGCTGCTTTGTCCATATTTTTCATAGCTCAACTTATAGGTTTTACCAGCAAGCAGTAGTGCATCAGAGGCGTTACTCCCATTAGTATCTGATAAATATAGTCTATACAATCTATCGCCCAGAATGGAATATGCGGAGCGCGATTTACCCAGCAGAGCGTTATACTCCATAAGCAGACTTCCATAGTCATCAGCCGCAACAGCAGGCATAGTGAATGTAGCATAACTAGCACAGACGAATGCTAATACAAGCAGTAGCCTAATGGCGCGGACAACAAGCTCGCATATATGTGTAATCATTATAGTCTAATATCGGCTATTTGCTGGAAAAATAAAGTGCCCCGCATCTCTAATTTTTTGCCCAGTAGTTAGGTGCTTCCTTAGTAATCTGCACATCATGCACGTGACTTTCGGCAAGCCCTGAGCTTGTGATGCGCACAAACCTTGCCTTCTCTTGCAAATCAGCTACCGTAGCACAGCCTGCATAGCCCATACCAGAATGTAAGCCGCCTACCAGCTGGTATATTACCTGTGAAAGCTCCCCACGGTAGTGAACACGCCCTTCTATCCCCTCTGGCACCAACTTTGCATCGGGAGCACTATCTTGAAAATATCTGTCCCTGCTCCCCTCTTTCATCGCACTAACAGAACCCATCCCGCGATATACCTTATAGCTACGCCCTTGAAACAGTTCCATATCACCCGGCGCCTCTAGCGTGCCCGCAAACAGCGAGCCTATCATTACCACGTCAGCACCTGCAGCTATAGCCTTTACCACATCACCTGAATATTTTATCCCGCCGTCAGCAATTATAGGGATATCCAGCTGCTTAGCCTGCTTTGCACAATCCATAATAGCCGTCATTTGCGGTACACCAATGCCTGCAACTATACGCGTGGTGCATATTGAACCCGGTCCTATCCCCACTTTCACGCAATCAGCACCAGCTTTGGCAAGCGATTTTACCGCATCGGCAGTAGCAACGTTACCCGCCACAAGCTGCAGGTCAGGGTATTTGTGCTTTATAGCCCTTACCGCTTCCAGCACCTTTTTAGAATGTCCGTGTGCAGTGTCAACGGCTATCACGTCAACTTTCTTGCCTATAAGTTCATCAATCCTATCAATATATCCACCTGCTACACCTACCGCAGCACCTGCTAGCAACCTGCCAAGCCCATCTTTGGAGGCTAGCGGATATTTCAGACGTTTATTCACATCCTTTATCGTTATCAGCCCTTTTAGTGAGAATTTATCATCTACAACCAGCAATTTCTCAACGCGGTGTTTTTGCAATTCGTCTATTGCATCGTCTAGCGATGTGCCGACTGGAACAGTTACAAGGTTCTTGCTGGTCATATATTCCGAAACTTTTTTATCGGTGTCGCGCAAAAACCGCAAGTCACGGTTAGTAAGTATTCCTACAAGTTTTTCCTCCTTTACAACAGGGATGCCACTAATCTTATACCTATTCATCATATCAAGCGCATCAGCCACTGAGCGGTCGGGAGCTATGGTAATAGGGTCAACTATCATACCACTTTCAGAACGTTTTACTTTATCCACCTCATCAGCTTGCTGACTAGGGGTTAGGTTCTTGTGTATGAAACCTATGCCCCCCTCTTGGGCTATCGCTATAGCCATTTTAGCCTCCGTAACGGTGTCCATCGCAGAGCTGGCAAAGGGTATCTGTAGCGATATGCTGTTGGTTAGGCGAGTTGCCGTATTTACCTCATTAGGCAGAACGTTACTTTCTGATGGCACTATAAGCACGTCATCAAACGTGAGTGCCTCGCCGATAACTTTTTTAGTGAAACATTCTTTACAACTCATCACACCCCCCTATTTCTGCACTACTATTTTTGGTCTATACTGATACATTTAGGCAAGAATCGCTTAAACGCATATTTATTCATCCGCTCTGCAACAGACTCCACGAACGCTCTATCAAAACCAGCATTTATAGCCTCTTCTGGCGATTTGCCGTTTTCAACTAATTCATCTAATAGCCTATCAAGCTCTTTATAGGTATAACCGAAATCTTCCTCATCTGTCTGCCCTACGTATAGGTCTGCCGAAGGTGCCTTATTGATAATCTTTTCTGGGATACCCAGTAGTTTTGCCGCTTGATAAACCTGCGATTTATACATATCAGCCAGAGGATTTATGCTACACGCACTATCGCCATACCACGTGCAATAGCCTAGCATAGCCTCACTCTTGTTGCCAGTGCCTATAACCAACGCATCATGTTCAACTGCCTTGTCAAACAGCATGAGCATCCGCAACCTTGCGCAAATATTGCCCTTGCGGTGAGCAGAAAGCAAATCAAAATTAGGATAAGCCTGCGCAATACCCGCAATAGAGATAGTCTCAAACGCTACACCTAGATGTTTTGCTACGAGAGCGGAATCTTCGTAGCTAGCCTGCGAGCTTGTAGCAGAGGGCATATTATAGGTGAAAACATGCTCACATCCAATAGCCTTAATAGCTAAATTACAAGCCAACGCAGAGTCTATTCCGCCAGAAAGCCCAATGACCGCATTTTTCAGCCCCGTATCGGCTATGAGCATAGCAAAATCGGCAATAATCTTATCTAGTCTCGTGCTGTCAATCGTCACCATAAACAACCCCTCCGATGAAATTTTTAATGTGGAAATGCCTTAAAAAGATTGTTCATGCCTATGCTGTAGTTAATAGCTGTCGCAATATTTGTGTCCGCATAAGAACCTGAACGAGACTTGCTAAATACAAGAGTTCCCCTATCTAATGTCAGCTCGGCGTAGCTTTCGCGCTGCGTATGCACCTGCCCACTCTCAGAAAATATCGGTATGTAAATGACAATCTCGTAACGTTCGTCCATAGATGTAAGAAGCTTCATAAATATTAACTGAATAAATTCCACCATAGACTTTTGCAGAGGATTATCAAGCATAGACGGCACGGTTTTACCACGCACGTCAACTGCCGAATACTCCATAGTTAAACTCAACGTATCGGCGCGCTTATTAGCAACAACAAGGGTTAGCTGCGGGGCTAGCTGATATTTTCTGATATACGGTGAGTTCTGTATCATCTTATTAAACTTGCTTACTAAACCGTCCAGCTCTACATCAAGCCGCTTATCCGTCATCCTTGCACTAACCCGTTCATCTGAAAATATCAGCTAGCCCCGCAGCTAACCCTTGTTGTTGCTAATAAGCGCGCCGATACGTTGAGTTTAACTATGGAGTATTCGGCAGTTGACGTGCGTGGTAAAACCGTGCCGTCTATGCTTGATAATCCTCTGCAAAAGTCTATGGTGGAATTTATTCAGTTAATATTTATGAAGCTTCTTACATCTATGGACGAACGTTACGAGATTGTCATTTACATACCGATATTTTCTGAGAGTGGGCAGGTGCATACGCAGCGCGAAAGCTACGCCGAGCTGACATTAGATAGGGGAACTCTTGTATTTAGCAAGTCTCGTTCAGGTTCTTATGCGGACACAAATATTGCGACAGCTATTAACTACAGCATAGGCATGAACAATCTTTTTAAGGCATTTCCACATTAAAAATTTCATCGGAGGGGTTGTTTATGGTGACGATTGACAGCACGAGACTAGATAAGATTATTGCCGATTTTGCTATGCTCATAGCCGATACGGGGCTGAAAAATGCGGTCATTGGGCTTTCTGGCGGAATAGACTCTGCGTTGGCTTGTAATTTAGCTATTAAGGCTATTGGATGTGAGCATGTTTTCACCTATAATATGCCCTCTGCTACAAGCTCGCAGGCTAGCTACGAAGATTCCGCTCTCGTAGCAAAACATCTAGGTGTAGCGTTTGAGACTATCTCTATTGCGGGTATTGCGCAGGCTTATCCTAATTTTGATTTGCTTTCTGCTCACCGCAAGGGCAATATTTGCGCAAGGTTGCGGATGCTCATGCTGTTTGACAAGGCAGTTGAACATGATGCGTTGGTTATAGGCACTGGCAACAAGAGTGAGGCTATGCTAGGCTATTGCACGTGGTATGGCGATAGTGCGTGTAGCATAAATCCTCTGGCTGATATGTATAAATCGCAGGTTTATCAAGCGGCAAAACTACTGGGTATCCCAGAAAAGATTATCAATAAGGCACCTTCGGCAGACCTATACGTAGGGCAGACAGATGAGGAAGATTTCGGTTATACCTATAAAGAGCTTGATAGGCTATTAGATGAATTAGTTGAAAACGGCAAATCGCCAGAAGAGGCTATAAATGCTGGTTTTGATAGAGCGTTCGTGGAGTCTGTTGCAGAGCGGATGAATAAATATGCGTTTAAGCGATTCTTGCCTAAATGTATCAGTATAGACCAAAAATAGTAGTGCAGAAATAGGGGGGTGTGATGAGTTGTAAAGAATGTTTCACTAAAAAAGTTATCGGCGAGGCACTCACGTTTGATGACGTGCTTATAGTGCCATCAGAAAGTAACGTTCTGCCTAATGAGGTAAATACGGCAACTCGCCTAACCAACAGCATATCGCTACAGATACCCTTTGCCAGCTCTGCGATGGACACCGTTACGGAGGCTAAAATGGCTATAGCGATAGCCCAAGAGGGGGGCATAGGTTTCATACACAAGAACCTAACCCCTAGTCAGCAAGCTGATGAGGTGGATAAAGTAAAACGTTCTGAAAGTGGTATGATAGTTGACCCTATTACCATAGCTCCCGACCGCTCAGTGGCTGATGCGCTTGATATGATGAATAGGTATAAGATTAGTGGCATCCCTGTTGTAAAGGAGGAAAAACTTGTAGGAATACTTACTAACCGTGACTTGCGGTTTTTGCGCGACACCGATAAAAAAGTTTCGGAATATATGACCAGCAAGAACCTTGTAACTGTTCCAGTCGGCACATCGCTAGACGATGCAATAGACGAATTGCAAAAACACCGCGTTGAGAAATTGCTGGTTGTAGATGATAAATTCTCACTAAAAGGGCTGATAACGATAAAGGATGTGAATAAACGTCTGAAATATCCGCTAGCCTCCAAAGATGGGCTTGGCAGGTTGCTAGCAGGTGCTGCGGTAGGTGTAGCAGGTGGATATATTGATAGGATTGATGAACTTATAGGCAAGAAAGTTGACGTGATAGCCGTTGACACTGCACACGGACATTCTAAAAAGGTGCTGGAAGCGGTAAGGGCTATAAAGCACAAATACCCTGACCTGCAGCTTGTGGCGGGTAACGTTGCTACTGCCGATGCGGTAAAATCGCTTGCCAAAGCTGGTGCTGATTGCGTGAAAGTGGGGATAGGACCGGGTTCAATATGCACCACGCGTATAGTTGCAGGCATTGGTGTACCGCAAATGACGGCTATTATGGATTGTGCAAAGCAGGCTAAGCAGCTGGATATCCCTATAATTGCTGACGGCGGGATAAAATATTCAGGTGATGTGGTAAAGGCTATAGCTGCAGGTGCTGACGTGGTAATGATAGGCTCGCTGTTTGCGGGCACGCTAGAGGCGCCGGGTGATATGGAACTGTTTCAAGGGCGTAGCTATAAGGTATATCGCGGGATGGGTTCTGTTAGTGCGATGAAAGAGGGGAGCAGGGACAGATATTTTCAAGATAGTGCTCCCGATGCAAAGTTGGTGCCAGAGGGGATAGAAGGGCGTGTTCACTACCGTGGGGAGCTTTCACAGGTAATATACCAGCTGGTAGGCGGCTTACATTCTGGTATGGGCTATGCAGGCTGTGCTACGGTAGCTGATTTGCAAGAGAAGGCAAGGTTTGTGCGCATCACAAGCTCAGGGCTTGCCGAAAGTCACGTGCATGATGTGCAGATTACTAAGGAAGCACCTAACTACTGGGCAAAAAATTAGAGATGCGGGGCACTTTATTTTTCCAGCAAATAGCCGATATTAGACTATAATGATTACACATATATGCGAGCTTGTTGTCCGCGCCATTAGGCTACTGCTTGTATTAGCATTCGTCTGTGCTAGTTATGCTACATTCACTATGCCTGCTGTTGCGGCTGATGACTATGGAAGTCTGCTTATGGAGTATAACGCTCTGCTGGGTAAATCGCGCTCCGCATATTCCATTCTGGGCGATAGATTGTATAGACTATATTTATCAGATACTAATGGGAGTAACGCCTCTGATGCACTACTGCTTGCTGGTAAAACCTATAAGTTGAGCTATGAAAAATATGGACAAAGCAGCGATATGAACAGCGCGCATAAATACCTATCAATGCTTGCTGATAACGCCACATATAACACGCCTGATGCGTTATTGGAGTTGGCGGAACTTTACAATATAAAGCGCGATTATGCATCAGCACAGTTCACGCTGAGCAAGATAAAAAAACGCTATCCTGAATCTAACGTTGCGCTCGCTGCTGATGGAATGCTTGCAGACCTAGCGCGTATGGGGCAGAGCGGTGGCGATAACGATAGTCCCAAAAACTACGTTGTGCCGAAAGGGATTGCAGAAGATATTGGTAAAGATAATACAGGCAAACGTTTTGTTGAAGTAGATTCCTTTGTGCCTGAAGATGCCAGCGGTGCAGTTGTTATAAACGATATTCGTTACTTTTCAGCAAGCGACTATACCCGTATAGTGGTGGACGTGAGCCGTCCCGCGGCGTTTGAGAAGTATTGGCTGAAAGAGAACCCTGCGCAAAAACTTCCTCCTAGGCTATATATTGATATTGATAATGCGACAGTCGGCAAGGGCGTGGCAAAAGACATCAGCATAAAAGATGGGCTTGTAAGCAATGTGCGTTGGGCGTATAACAGACCGGGCACCACGCGTATAGTGTTAGACTCGCAATCTATACAGAACTTCACAGTGTTTCAGATGTCAAACCCTGCGCGGATAATAATAGACGTGAGCAAAGGCGATAAGTTTCCGAAAGCACAAGCTATTACTGCTACTCCGCCACCACCAAGTTCGCAGCAGCAGGATGCTATCACTAGACAGCCCGCCAGCAGTGCTAACCAAACGTTGGCTAGCGTGTTCGGATTAAAAATTAACACAATAGTAATAGACGCAGGGCACGGCGGCAAAGACCCGGGCTGTTCCTACTATGGGCTGAAGGAAAAGGACATCACGCTTATCATAGCCAAGCAGTTGCGTGCTATGCTGAAATCTAAGACAAAGCTAAATGTATATATGACGCGTGAAACAGATGTGTTTATTCCGTTGGAGGAGCGCACAGCGATAGCCAACAAGCTAAAAGCTGATATATTTGTATCCATCCATATAAACGCAGCACCTAAGAACAGGGCGGCTTCTGGTGTTGAGACGTATATATTGAACATTACAAATGACAAAGCCGCATTAGAAGTAGCGGCGTTTGAAAACCAAGCAACTACTAAATCAATATCTGACCTGCAGGGTATATTGAAAGATATAATGCAAAGCTCTAAGCTAGAGGAGTCAACATTGTTGGCAAAAGCAACGCAAAAGGGGATGGCTAATACTATGAAGCTGTCAAATAAGCAAAATATTGGGATAAAGCAAGCACCTTTCTTTGTGCTTGTAGGTGCAAATATGCCAGCGATATTGACTGAAGTAGGTTTTCTGTCAAATAAAAACGAGGCTGAAAGGATGAGAACATCAGAATATCAAAAGCTGGTTGCGCAGGGCATTTTTAACGGCATACTAGCGTATGCTGGCAGGTATAACCAGTAAGATAACGCTGTCCGTTTCATCTGTTAGCGTAATACTTAAATTAGCAATTTCTTTAGAATATTTGCCAGTGTGAAATTTTGTTTTAAGAAATTATTTTTGCTCATCTTCCTGTATTTTTCGGGTGTCCATGAGTTGTGCAGATACACAACCCCCCCCCCAGCGGTAGCGTTCAGAACATAGTCTGATAGCTCATTTTCAAAATAAAACTCAATATACACCTTTATCGGGTCATCGTAGCTGATAGCGTTTTCTTGCGCCCAGTTCACCTCTGGCAGTGCCCTGATAGCAAGTCTATCAACTGAGTGGAAATGATTTTCATCAGCGTCTCTTAATATGTATCCTAGTATGCCGTTGCCGAGATAGTTCCAGCGTTCCATCTTACCCAGATAGCGTTTGCGGAGTATGGGGTATAGTAGTTTTTTTACAGGGTTGTTTTGATAGTTCTTGTACGTAGCTATACGTTTTTTTATCCCGTATTCCCATTTACAGAGGACTTCTGCATTTGGTTTAGCCACGATAAAGCCAATATGCTGGTGCAGTAAGATTAGCTCAGAATTTATATTAAAAATATCCTTTACCTTCTCTGATGTGATTATGGTGTCTGTGTCTAGCCATACTCCGCCGTATCTCTTTAGAACGGCGCACCTGATAGCATCTGCTTGTTTCGGTAGCGAGAAGTTTTTATAGAGTGTGTCATCGTAATAGCCTTTGCCTAGATAGTCATCCACATTTGAGTAGTCTAGTAGCACAATATCGTATTCGGGCAGGAATTTTTTCCATGTCTCCATACATAGTTTAAGATAGTTAGGGAGTTTTCTGCGAGGCTCCCAAAATGTCCAGATTGTTTTATTATTTTTAAGCATCTCTCACCATAAATATATTTTCTAAATGAACCGTAGCCATGTTGCCTCCGTAAAAGTGAGGTATGCTCCTATCACAGAACATACCGCTGAATGTAGCAATACTTATTTGGCTTGCATGATTTCTAAGAACGATTTAACGCGTTGTTCCTTTTCAGCAATCATCTTAATATAGTCAATCTTTATGCCGTTGGTCATAGCTTCCTGAACTGTAGGCAGGCGGAACTTTTCAGGCACTGAAACATCTTCACGCACAGGCAAGGTGCCGGTATTAGCAATAATTTGTTGGGCGTCTTTAGTAAGCATATAGTCTATAAACTTTTGAGATGCGTCAAGCTGAGCACCCTTACTATCCTTTAGGATAGCGATAGGGCTGGGAATGACCAAAAGTTCTTTTGGATATGCCATAGCTATGGTTGCACCCTTTTCTACCTTGTCAAAGGTAATGTAGTCAACGCCTAGACATGCTACAAGTTCACCAGATGCAGTGTCATCCACAACTTGCCCAGAGCCTTGTCCGACTTTCGCCTTGTTCTTGCGCAAATCTTTGAAGTATTGGTCACCGAACACTGATTGCAGCATTGCAACGCTGACATAAGTTGCTCCTGATAAGGCAGGGTTAGCGATAGCAAAACCGTCATTATATACCGGTTTGAACAGGTCTTTCCATTCAGTAGGCACAGCTGTAACCTTCTTGGTGTTATAGACTATGCCAAGCGTCCCAAGACGGGCAGGCACAAAGTAGTCATCAGTTTGTTCTAGTGGGTTTAAGGCACCAGTAGTATTAGGTTTGTAGGCGATAAGCAATTTGTCTTCTTTCATCTTGTAGAAATCGGGCACTTCACTAGTCCATATCACGTTAGCGGTGATTGTTCCGCTTTCACGTTCAGCAGCTATTTTAGCCATTAGCTTACCTGCACCAGCTGATTGGTAGTCTATATCAATGTTCGGATATTTCCTTGCAAAATCTTCCTTAATGGCACTCATTAAAGATTCTTTCAATGATGTATAGACTATCAACTTGGTCTTAGCACCAGCTCCCTTGCCACAACTAACTGCACTAAATATCAACACGCATACAGACAGCAAAATAGCGAGTTTCTTCATAACTAAATTTCTCCCTTAATGTATAATATAAAACACGTTTATATTTATACTAGCCTATCAAGAGATAGTCAAATAAAAATACTATTCGTTTATAGCCTCCGCAAGCAAGGCTATGGTCATAACATATTTCAAGCTCTTATTGTATCTGTGTATAGGGCAAGCATTTTCAAAGAATATAACTGCCTCAAACATCCCCTCCTCGCTGTCTTCCGCTAGTTTAGCGAGCATGCCTATCTCTTTACTTTTATATTTAGGGGGTATCTTTATCCCCATCTCGCGATATTCTCCTATGCTACGCATGTTCTCTTCGTTGCAAGGGTTTGTCTTGTATGTGTCGTTGTCTAGGCTGTTCGGCACAGACACGACAGTTGCTACGTGTGGTTTATTCTCCTGCCAGCCTTTGTCTTTCAGATAGTTGCCAACACTCATTATTGCATCGTCGTGATTAGTCACTATATCAACAAGTCCGTCTCCATCTCCATCTACAGCGTATTTTTTTATATTGGAGGGCATAAACTGCGGTATGCCTATAGCTCCAGCATAAGAGCTTAAATACTGAACTGATTCTGTGTTTTGCTTGTTGGCAAAGACTAGCAAGGCTTCAAGTTCTTCCTTAAAATATTTAGCTCTGCGCGGGTATTCAAAGGCAAAGGTAGATAAGCTCTGTAGTGCGCGGTATTTCAGCTTAAATTCGCCGAAATTAGTTTCTACTCCCAGTAGGGCAGTCAGGACATTGTTTGGCACGTGATACTCTTTATATGCCTTTGTCAGGGTAGCATTATGCGTTGACAGATATTTTTTGCCGTTTGATATGCGTTCATCGTTCACCATTATGCCTAGATAGTAGCTCCATGTGCGTTTTTCTGCGGGGGTGTTCATACGTTCGAGCATTGCGTAGTCAAATTTTATGGTGCTAAA